>JAFZRB010000399.1 GCA_017620115.1 Clostridia bacterium
AACGGTGGCCATTACAATACTGCTGCTGGGACGGATGACCTGCCAAGCACAAAGCCACGAGAAATCATTCCTGAAACGTTATGATCTCTCCACCACGGTCATGTGGTGGCGCTGGAGGTCAACATGCGCCCCTGCGGCGGCTTCTCGCCGGACATGATGAACTACGCAAACAGCACCGACGTTTACAAGATCTGGGCGGACATGATCGCCTTCGACCGCTCCACCAAGCCGCAGGGCGAGCATTTCTTCTGCCCCTTCGCCGGCCGGCGCGACGGCAAGCCCTTCGCCCTGAGCCACGAGGAATTCGCCGCCAAGTACGCCGCCCAGATGCGCATGATGGAGCGCATCCCGGACGCCCTGGCCGACGCCATGGGCAACCAGATGTACGTGGCCGTGTTCCCCACCGAGGAAGAGATGAACGCTTTCTACGACGACGCCGTGCGGTGCGTGTGACCGCGCGCGACGCCCGCCGGACGATATCCGGAATCCGCCAAATAACTCAGAACCCCATGCCGGGATCGCTGGCATGGGGTTCTGTGCTATACTTGTTCTTAAATCTACTCGAATTCCCGCGCCAGAACGCCGCTGGCCGCGCCGACCGCGCCGCCGGCCAGCAGGAGCGCCTTCACGCGGCGCTGCAGCGTGGTGTTCTCGGGGAGCGACTCAATGCGCACGTCCTTCTGCTGCTCGCCCGTGAGCTGGAACACCCAGCCCAGCGCGCCGTTCGAGCCGGCGTCCACGCGGGTGATGTCGAACGCCCGCTGGAAGCGCGGGATATTCGCGTCAGCCGGCAGCAGCTCCCGCAGCTTGGGCGACATCAGCCAGGAACTGCACTGCATGGGCAGCTCCGCCCATTCGGGGAAGTATTCCTTCAGGAAGGAGCGCGCCCGCGCCACCGAGTCGTTCAGCGGGGTCGGCGTCAGATGCGTATCGGAGGGGATGTGCAGCGCGATCCAGCGCTTGCCCTCTTCCTCGCGCAGCTCGTATTCCAGCTCGCCAATGCGGAACAGCCGCGCGCCGATCTGGCGCGTCGTCCACCAGAAACGGTCGAAGGCGTAAGCGCCCGTGGAGCGGTAATGCTCCGCCACAAAACGGGAGAAGCATTTCAGGGTGTCCAGCCACACGTCCTCCGGCAAGTCCTTCCACGCGCCGTCCGCGCGGCTGTCCAGCGCCGTAATGAGCTGGCGCGCCATTTCGTCCGCGCCGTCGCCGTTCTTCTCGGGCTGCTCACCGCAGTATTCGGGAACCTCCGTCCAGGCGAAATCCATCACGCGAAGCGCATAGGGCCGCGGCATGCCGATGGCGAAGAGCAGCTTCTCCAGCTTCTCCTGGCGCAGCAGGCCGTCGCAGATGCGCCAAACATCCTGCATTTCCGGCCTTTGCCGCATGGCGGCCTGCGCATCCAGCTCGGCCCGCGCGTCCTCCTCGGAGATCTTCCACACGCGCTCCGGCGCGCCGGTCACGCCCAGCCGCTCGACCTGGGCCTGCAAGCCGCCCACGGCCTGCCGGAAAGCCTCCCACGAATCGGATGCGTGCTGCCGCCCGGCCTTGAGCGCCACGGCGGGAACGCGCGGGAAGAGCAGGTATTCGGCGCGTTTCTCATTCGTCACGCGCTCCGACCACATGGGGCACTCGATGCCCAAAAGGTTTTCGGGATGCTCGCGCGCGTACTCCGGAACCTCCGGGGCCTGCCAGATGTTGTGAACGTCGATGGCTGAATACGGGCGGCTGATGTAGTAGTGCTCCGTTTCGGAAGAAATGACCTGCCCGCCCGCGGCCAGGAAGGCGGCGGTTTCGCGGTCGTTGCCCAGCCAGTGCTGAACGATGAAGTGATCGGGCAGCAGTCCGCCGTCCAGCGATTCGTTCCACACGATGGTTCGCTTGCCCTTCTTCGCCAGATAATCGCCGATCTCCAGCACCAGCCAGCGCTGCAGCTCGTTTTCGTCGGCCAGACGCTCCTCGCGGATGCGCCGCTGGCAATCCGGACAGCGCCGCCAGTGCTGCTTGATGGCCTCGTCGCCGCCGATATGGATTTCCGGGCCGGGGAAGAGATCGGCCACCTCGTCCAGGATGTCCTCGAGGAAACGCACGGCCTCGTCGCGGCCCGCGCAGATCAGGTTCGGGAACACGCCCGGCATGGTGCCAACCCAGTACTGATAGGGCCTGCCGACGGTAATTTTTCCATCCGGCCCCACGATTTCACGGCGGCAGCCGAACTCGGGATAGGCGGCCAGCATGGCGCTGGCATGGCCGGGCACCTCGATCTCGGGCACGATTTCCACGCCGCGCTCCCGCGCGAAGGCCACGATGCCGCGAATCTCCTCCTGCGTGTAAAAGCCGGCGTTGTTCTCGTTCTCATTCTCCGCGCCGAAGAACGCGGGGCCGCGCACGGAGCCCACCTCCGTCAGCCGGGGATAGCGTTTGATTTCGATGCGCCAGCCCTGATCGTCGGTGAGGTGCCAGTGCATCCGGTTCATGCCGCACAGCGCGGCGGCCTCGACGACGCGGCGGATCTCGGCGACGGGCATATAGTGCCGCGCCACGTCCAGCATAAAGCCGCGATAAGCAAAGGGTTCCGTCATGTGTTTCCGTCCTTTCCTGTGCTGCCCTTCGGGACGAACTGGGCCATCGTGTCCTCCAGCGCGTGCGACACGCGGCTCCAGTTCTGCATAGCCTCCTCCTGCGCGGCGCGATATAATTCATTGCAGCTGCGCTGCGTGCCGATCTCCATCTCCTGGCACTTGAGGCGCGTCTCCTCCAGCAGGCGCTCGCATTCGGCCTTGGTCTCCCGCTTCAGCCGCTCGATGTTTTCCAGATACTGGTCGGCGGACGCCTGCGCCGACTCGAACACGCCGTTCAGCTTTATGGCGGCCTCGGCGATGGAGCCGGCGTTCCCGATCTCGATGGTGCGGCTCTTCAGCTTTTCCCGCGTTTCCTTCAGCTGCGCCTCCAGGTTTTCAATCCGCTCGGCGAGCGATTCGTTCTCCCGCATGAGCAGCGTCGCCTGTTCGATCAAAGCCGCGCGATTCATCTTTTTGAGGTCATAGCTTGTCATCGTTTCATCTCCTTCGCCCGCCGGGGGACTTTGCGGCGCGCGCGTTTATTCGGGCTTTGTCTCCAGCTTCAGCGGGTAATCGCCCAGGTGCTTGAGCCTAAAGCCGTTCTTCTTGTAGGTTTCGTAGTCAAACGCCTCCAGCTCGTCGATGGCCAGCTTGTGGAATTCATAGAAGTTGTGCCACCACTCGTAGCCGCTGCCCAGCTCCGCGCCCAGATAGGCGTCGGCGATGTCGCAGCCCATCTGCGGGGCCACATAGAACGCGCCCATCGCCAGCACGTTCACGCCGTTGCCGGTGATGGCCCGCAGCGCCGCGGGCACCGACTCCACCACGCCCGCGTGCACGTGGGGGCACTTGCTGGCCGCGATGTGAATGCCCATGCCCGTGCCGCAGAAGATCAGCGCGCGCTCGAATTCGCCCTCGGCGATCATCGCGCCCACGCGCAGGCCGATGCGATGGAACATCAGGTCGGTGTTCTCCTGCTCCTGATCCGGCGCGGTCACGCCTACGTCGGTGATGGTCCAGCCCTTGGCCTTCAGGTGCGCTACCACCGCCTCCTTCAGAGGATAGCCGGCGAAATCCGCGCCGACGAGAAGCTGCTTGTCCTTGATGGTCTTCATAAAAAACACCTCCGTTGTATGAATGATACATTACAGATTGTCTGATTCAAAGGCATGATGACCGGAGAAGCAGATGGTCTTCACGCCGCCGAATTCCACCTCCGCCTCCGCGCCGAAGGGCACGTCCAGCTGCATGTACGCCTTTTCGCCCCGGCGCACCCAGCGGACGTTCACCGCGCCGCGCGGCGTGTCGACCGTGGCCTGGCAGCTCATGAGCTTCTTCGGCAGCTTCGGCTTCACCGCGAAGCGCCTCCAGCCATCCTCCAGCGGAACAAGGCCCGCGAGCGCGCTGTAGAACCACGCGCCGACCGCGCCGTACATGGGATGGTTGTAGCTGTTCATGCCGCCGTTGTCCTTCAGCTCGAAGCGTTCCCACACGGTGGTGGCCTCGTTTTGCAGCATCCAGCCCCACGACGGGTATTCCTCGCGCGTGACCAGCGCGTAGGCCTCATCGATATAGCCGAAGCGCGCCAGCTCATCCAGCAGATATTTTGTGCACAGGTTGCCGGTGGTGAAACGGTATTCGCTTCTCACGAGGTCGTCGCGGAGCGCCTTCGCGATAACCGCGCGGTCTTCCTCCGGCGCGAGGTCGAGCCACAGCGCGAACGCCTGGCAGGCCATGGAGCCTGTGGCGAAGGTTTTTGCCTCCCTGTCGTACCACTTTTCGAGCATCGCCGCGCCGATTTTCCCGGCGAGGGCGGCGTATTTTTCCTCGTCCTCCGCGCGGCCCAGCAGGCGGGCGAACTTTTCCAGCAGCCGGCAGTTGTAATACGAATACCCGGTTGACATGAACACCCCCGGCGTCACGCCGGACTTCGCGCCTTCCGGGCTGTCGCAGGCGTAGGCCGGGCCGGCCCAGTCGCCATAGTAGCTGTAATTGACGAGATAATTATCGCTGTGATCCAGCAGACACTGCTCCCAGCGGGCGTAGTTGTCGAACTGCTCGCGGATGACGCCGAGGTCTCCCCCGTGCAGCCAGGCCATGTGCCCCGCCACCAGAAAGCTGGAGCACACCGGGTCGGCCGGCCAGGAGCCGTACACCTTGGGCGCGGTGCAGGAGATAGCGCCGTCGGGCTTCTGCGCGTCCGCGATGTCGCGGCAGACTTTGCGGAACATGGCCGTCGCCTCGAAGTTGTAGGGCGTCTCCTCAAAGCGCACGGTGGCGTCGTTCATCCAGCCCATGCGCTCGTCGCGCTGCGGGCAGTCGGTGAGGATGGAGTGCATGTTGTCGCGCTCGGTGCGCAGAACCATATCCTGGATGGCGTTGACCACGGCGCTGCCGCAGCGGAAAGCGCTGTCGCTGTCCAGGTCGGTGTGAAGGGGTATGGCGGAGATCATGTCCGCCGTGAGGTCGACGCCGCTGACCAGCGCGTAGCGGAAGCCGTGATACACGAATTCCGGCTGCCACGCGTCGTCGCGCCTTTTGCCCGCGGCGATGTAGGTGTCGGCGGCCTTCGCGCCGCGCAGGTTGTCGAAATAGGGCGTGCCGTCTTCGCGCAGGCGCTCGGCGTGGCGCACGGTAACGGTCTGGCCCGGCACGAGATCGTCGGGCATGTCGATCACGACCACGCCGGCGATGTTCTGCCCGAAATCCACCAGCCAGCCCTCGGGCAGGCGGCTCAGGGAGACGGGATCAACAGTCCGCCAGCCCGTGACCGGCGGGATCGTCATGGGCCGCATGACGCCGCCGGGCGGGTCGATGGGGCATGACGGGCCGTATAGGATCTTCTGGCGGGCGTCGTAGGTCTCGCCGTCGAACAGGTGGGAAAACGTGATCGGCCCCTGGCCGCACTGCCATTTCCCGTCGGTTTTGATCGTCTTGCTCGTGCCGTCCTCATAGTCGATCACCAGCATGGCGGAGAGCTGGATGGGGCCGAAGAAGGCGGGCTTTTCATGCCTGTTGAGATACGGGCCGTCGTTGCTGCGCCAACCCGCCGCCACGGTGACGGAGAGCGTGTTGTCGCCATCCTTCAGCCAGTCGGACAGGTCGGGATACAGCACGTACTGGCAGGTTTTCGTGTAATCGGTCACCGCGGGGCTCAGGGCGTCGCCCCAGAGGGGTTCGCCGTTGAGCCGCGCGGCGCAGTATCCCAGCCCGCAGACGTAAAGCCGCGCGTCCTTCACGGGCCTGTTGACCTTGAACCTGCGCCGGAAATACGCCGGGCGGTGCGGATCGCTCCACGTCGGGGCGATCCACGGGGCCGTCCAGTCGATGTCGCCGACAAAGAACGACGCGTCAGCCTCGTCGCTTTCGCGGCCCTGATCGTCCCTGAGCCACAGCGTCCATTCGATTTCCGGGCCGTTCGGCAGCGAGGCGGTCACGATGTGGCGCTGCTCGCGGCTCTCGATCCAGCCGGTGGCCATCAGCAGTTTCCCGCCTGAGAAGAGCGCCAGCGAGTACGCGCTCTGACACGCGCCGGGCGCGTCGTTCACCGCCGCCCAGGATAATTCTATTTCGGGGCCCTCGACAACGCGCGCGAGGTCTTCAAAGGTATCCATGCGCTGATGGTTTACCATCAGCTTCACCGGCCTGAACAAAGCGCATCACCCCCATGCTTTCTGCTGCTATGATAGCACGGGCCGCGGAGCGTGTCAAGCGCGCCCGCGGCCCGTGAAGATGATTCAATATAGATCGTTATTTCTCCTTCGACGCCAGATACTCGATGACGCTGTGCGCTGCCGTGTTGCCCTCGCCCACGGCCTTCGCGTACTGATACGGTCGGCCGGTGCAGTCGCCCGCGGCGAACACGCCGTTCAGGTTCGTGGCCATATGCCGGTCGACGGCGATATGGCCGTCCTCCGCAGCCAGCTTCGGCATGAGCGCGCTCAGCGAGATGGCGTCGCGCAGGCAGAACACGCCGTCCACGCTCAGCGTTTCGCCATTCGCCAGCGTCACGCCGCTCACGCGCGCCTCGCCCTCGATCCCCGCCGCGCGGGCCGCGGGGCGCTCCACGTTGCCGGGCATGTCGCCGGGATTCTTATAGGTCGGCAGGAAGTACACCTTCGCCGCCAGCTCCGCGAGGTATTTCACCTCGTGCTCGAAGCGCGGGTTGTTCACGACGGCGGCGATGGTTTTGCCCCGGTACAGCCCGCCGTCGCAGGTGGCGCAGTAGCTCACGCCGCGGCCAACCAGCGCCTCCTCGCCCGGCAGCGCGCCAACGGCGGCCACGCCGGTGGCGAGCACGACCGCCTTCGCCTCGAAGAAATCCGCGCCGGCGCTGAGCGCGTAGTGATCCTTCATGGGAACGATCATGTTGACCATGGCCTCGTGGATCTCAAGGCCCATCTGCGCCGCGTGCGTCCGGAACGCCTCGTTCAACGCCGCGCCGGAAATAGCCGGAAGCCCCGGATAGTTCCGCACCAGCTCCGCCTTTTCCACCTTGCCGCTCAGCTCTTTGCTGCCGATCCAGATGAAGCTTTTGTTGTGGATTTTCAGGTTCAGCGCCGCAGAAAGGCCCGCCGGGCCTGTGCCGACGACAGCCGCGTCGTAGATCATGCGCTTATCTCCTTCCCGCACGTCGATCATGTCCGCCATAATATGCCGCGGGCTTATTGTTTATCCCCGCCGGCGTTATCATACATCATTTCCGGGCCGCGCGCAAGCCTCAATCTTCCTCGTCGCCGCGTTCCTTCAGCGCCTCCAGCGCGTTTCGGACGCGCTTCGGAAAGGGCACGCCCAGCAGCGCGGCATTTTCCAGCAGGCTGATGCCCTCGTTCGCGATGTAATACATCACCGCCGCCGTCTGAAACATCATGGCCTCGCTGCCGATCACGCCGTCCAGCACTGTGGCGGCCAGCACGATCAGCAGCATGAAGCCCTTGCGGGCCAGCCCCGCGAAGCCCGCCTTGCTTGACACGCCGCCGTTCTCGCTCTTGGGCGATTTCCCGCACCAGGCCACGACCATGCCGCTCGCGTAGTCGCACAGCATCATCACGGCCAGCGCCATGAGCAGCGGCGGCCATTCGCCCAGGAGACCCGCCAGCGCGCCGGCCGCCGCGCACGCCAGCCTGACCAGCCTATCCCACACGCGCGCCATGCACAAGCCTCCCATACCGGCCGCTCACCCAGCCGCTCTTGTTCCCTAGCTTCACCCGCAGCCAGCCGTTTTCCGATGCCTCGTTCAGATACGCCAGCCGCGTGCCTTCCCGCGCGACGCCCAGCTTCTCCGCGTCCGTTCCGGGCCGCGCGCGCACCCAGCAGCTGCCGCCGCAGATGAGCACCTCGCCGCCTTCTGCGCCGTCCGCTTCCGTCAGCGCCGCGTCCAGCGCCGCGAGGCTTTCCGGCCCGAACACGCCGTCCTCCGCGATGCCCGCGCTCCGCTGGAAGGCGCGCAGCGCCAGCTCCGTGGCGTCGCCGAACTCGCCGTCCGCGCCCCATGAGCCGCAGCCGTAGCCCAGCGCGATCAGGCTCCGCTGCATGGCCCGCACGTCGTCGCCCCGCGCGCCGTTTCTGAGCGTCCGGCTGCCGGGCGTCCGCTTCATGGACGGCTCGACGGGCTCATCCGCACGGAGACCGTCGTTCAGCACGACCGCCGTATGGCCCTTTACGGCGGTCACAAGCACGTCGCCCTCGCGCAGAGCGTCGGCCCGGGCGGTATACTTTTCGCCGGCCAGCTCGGCAAACTCACCGGTGTCCAGCAGCGCCCGCGCCTCCGTGTCCGTCGTGAAATTCCCCGTTTCGATGCCCGCGAACGCCAGGCACACGCGCACCAGCGCGCTACAGTCGGTCTCCGCAGGCTCCACCACAAGCGACGGGTCAAAGCCGCGCTTCTCCGCCGCGCGATACAGCGTCAGGCGCTGATGCTGGTCGTAGCCGATCATGTCGTTTGCGCAGGCCGCGCGCATGGCCCGCGCGATGAGCCGCGCCTTCTCCCTGTCCGCGCAGCGAAATACGCGCCAGCCCTTCGGGTGGTTATACCACGCCTGCGCGCTCACCTCGCGGCCCGTTTGGTCGCCCGCCGCGCCGCCATACGCGCAGCCGCGCTCGTCGCCGCGGGCCGATCCGATCATTACTTCCGCCATTTTATCCGTCTCCTTTCTCATGTGCGGGCGAAAGGCAGATTCGCCCGTTTATAAAGAACATGTGTTCTTTATTGAGGCGAGTATAGTCCCGGAGAAAGGAGGACGTCCATGTTGTTTACCTATGATTTACATTTATCGTTTAAGCTCGGCTTAAGGAGCGCGCGCTATACTGAATCCATCGTTGAGGCGGGATGGCCGAAAGAAAGCTGAGCACAGCGCGTTTGCCGCCCGCGGCGTCCTGTGAAGAGGAGATGATAAAACATGACAGACCCTATCATTACGATGAAGCGCTATGAGATCAAGTATCTCCTGAGCGTTGCGCAGACGGCCTACCTGAAGGAGCGGCTAGCGGGGCGCATGGCGCTGGATCAATATGGCAGAACCTCCATCGCCTCGCTCTATTACGACACCCCCGACAGCCGGCTGATCCGCGCTTCCATCGAAAAGCCGCTCTTCAAGGAAAAGATCAGGCTCCGCTCCTATGGCCTGGCCTCGCTGGACTCGCCGGTCTACCTGGAGCTGAAGCGCAAGGCAGACGGCGTCGTGTACAAGCGCCGCATTCAGACCACCATCCCGCGAGCGGCGGAATTCTTCGCGGGCGACAGCCTCGGCGCAAACGGCCAGATCGGCCGTGAGATCACCTATTTCCGCGACTTATACGGCGCGCTGTCGCCCGCCTGCCTCATCATCTACGACCGCGAGGCGTACTTCGAGCCGGGCGGCGACCTGCGGCTCACCATCGACTACAACCCGCGCTGCCGCATGGACCGCCTCGACCTGACCCGTTCGATGAACGGCGTTCCGCTGCGGCCGCGGGGAGACACGATTCTCGAAATCAAGGTTCAGGACGCCATGCCGCTGTGGCTTACAAAGATCCTCGACGAGGGCAGGATCTTCAAGAGCAGTTTTTCCAAATACGGCGAAGCGTTCAGGCAGCGTCAGCTCAACGCGGGCGGCGCCGACCTGATCGCGGCCTGAGAGAAAGGATATGATATCATGTTCGATTCCATCTATTCCGCGTCCGTAACCCCCGGCCAGTTCTTCATAATGGCGCTCGCCGCGCTGGCTTCCGGCGTCGCGTTCTCATGGCTCATGTCCTTCCGCGTCCAGGCCAACCGGCGCTTCTTCATCGTCAGCTCCATCATTCCCTTCGTGGTGGGCATGGTGCTCACCTTCGTGAACGGCAGCATCGGCGCGGGCGTGGCGTTCGGCGGCGCGTTCGCCCTCACGCGGTTCCGCAGCGCGCAGGGCAGCGCGGATGAAATCGCCGCCGTGCTCATCGCCATGGGCGCGGGCGTGGCGTTCGGCATGGGCTATGTCGCCTACGGCGTCCTCACGCTGCTGGGCATGGGCCTCGTATTCCTGGCGCTGTCCTCGGTCAGGCTCTTCGACCACGCCGCCATGCGGGAGGACAGGCTGCTCAAGGTCACCATTCCCGAATCGCTCGACTACGCCTCGGTGTTCGACGACATCTTCGCGCGCTACCTCGCGAGCGTGGAAAACGCCGGCGTCAAGACCACCGGCATGGGCTCGATGTTCCGCCTGTCCTTCAAAATCAGGATGAAGAACCCCGGCGAGGAGAAGGCCTTCATCGACGAGCTGCGCACGCGCAACGGCAACCTCGAAATATCCATCCTGCCCTATGTGGAGCCGCAGAACCAGCTTTAACGGCTTTTCGGAAAAACCGTCGCCCCCGCCGCGCTTTCCATGCGGCGGGGGCGACGATCTTATAGTAGAATCAACAGCGCGTTACCGCTCGCTCAGGTAGCGGCAGGCGGCCAGCGCGGCGGTCGCGCCGTCGGCGATGGCGGTAGCCAGCTGGCGCACCGTTTTGCGGCGGCAGTCGCCGGCCACGTACACGCCGGGCGTCTTCGTGAGGCAGCGCTCGTCCGCGTCGAAATAGCCGTAGTCGTTCAGCTCGGCCAGATCAGCGAACGCTTCGTTCTCCGGAATGAGGCCGATGGCCACGAACAGAGCGCCGCAAGCGATCTCCTGCCTTTCGCCCGTTTCGCGGCTCTCGATTTCCACGCCGCTCAGAGCGCCGACCCTTGTGAGCAAGCGGTTGATTTTCGTGCTGGTGATCGCGCAAACGTTGGGCTTCGAGCGCAGCGCGTCCTGCAGCCTTTGCTCTCCGGTGAGCTGCGGCAGATCCTGAAGGATGATCACCTCCACGCATTTCTCCGCCAGCAGCAGCGCCTCCTGCAGCGCGGAGTTGCCGCCGCCCGCCACGCACACCGTCTGGCCCGCGTAGAAATCGCCGTCGCACACCGCGCAGAAGGAGACGCCCTCGCCCACCAGCTCGGCTTCGCCCTCGAGGCCCAGCATGCGGTGCTTCACGCCGGTGGCCAGCACCACCGCGCGCGCCTCGAAGCGGCTGCCCTCTTCGGTGCAGACGAGCTTGATATCGCCCCGATCCTCCACGCGGGTCACGGTCTCGAACTCGATCTCCGCGCCCTGCGCCAGAATCTGCTCGAGCATCCGGTCGGCGAACTCGTTGCCGCTCATGCTCAGCGTGCCGGGGTAGTTCTCCACCTTGGGGGAATGGGTGATCTGCCCGCCGAAGCCCTGCTTCTCGATCACCAGCGCGCTGCGGCCGTTGCGCTGCGCGTACAGCGCCGCCGTCATGCCGGCGGGGCCCCCGCCGACGACGATGATGTCATACATGGTGTTTCCCTCGCTCTTTTTATGATTTGCGGTGATGATTCCGTTGACAGACAAACTGGAATTTGACTATCTCTTAACTCGTTTTGATAAATGAAGTTCATTATCATCTACATAACCAAGTTTATTATATACAGATTGTGCAACAAGATTTTCTTGTCCTGTTAAGAGTTCGTACTTATGAAGTGGATAATTCTTACTGCAATAATTTTCTGCAAAAATAATCATTTCACTCGCAATCCCTCTATTTCTATATGTCGGTTTAACATACACTTCCGTAATTTCAGGCATATATTCATCATAGCAGAAGGACTTTTTAAGTTGAACACATACAAATCCTACTAATATATCATCTTCATCAGCAACGATAACAACCTCCTGTTTATTACTCACAAGAGAATTTCCAATATTATCTATGCTTGCACCTTCACCATTAAATTCGTTATTTAAGATATTTAATTGCTTTGCATCATTTACTGTTGCAATTCTTACCATAATTACACCTCATCAAATTCCGATTTATCTCCCCATCGCCGTTTTGCGAAAACAGGGACGGCAATATGCGCCGTCCCTGTGGAATACGTCCCGGCCTACGCGCTCTGCATCAGCC
>JAFZRB010000051.1 GCA_017620115.1 Clostridia bacterium
GACCATCGAGGGTCTCAAATACACCGTGAACGGCGCGTCCCTCACCTGCGATTTCCCGCTGGGCGTGAGCAACGCGTTCATCGGGCAGGCCGCCCGCGTCGCCGTGGCGCATGGGACGCTGCTGATCAGCTTCCCCGACGGAGCCGTTATACGGCGCCGGACATAATCATCTCTTCCAGCATTCGCCGCTTCGCATGGCGAAGGCCGCCATCCACGCGGCGCAGACCGGCAGCACGTCCTCGTCCACGCGGAAGCAGCCGTTGTGATGCGCGGCGCATGTGCCCTTCTCCTCGCTCGCGATACCCACCTGCACATAACAGCCAGGCGCGATGGCGCTGTAATTGGCGAAGTCGTCTCCCAGCATCATGGGGCGCTGCCCGCCGATTCTCTCTGCCGGAACGAGCTCCCGCGCGCATTCGAGCGCGATCTGCGCGGCTCGCCCGTCGTTTATGACCACGTCGCTCACGCGGCGGTTGACCAGCGTCGCCGCGCATCCGAAGGCCTGCGCCGCGGCGGCGGCCGTACGCTCCAGCAGCGCCACGCCGCGCCGGCGCGTGTCCTCGTCCAGCGCGCGCAGGGTGCCGCGCAGCTCCGCCTCCTGCGCGATGATGTTGCCCGCGGTGCCCGCGTGAAAGCTGCCGATGGTCAGCACGGCGGGCTGCATCGGCGACAGGCCGCGCGAAACCACCGTCTGCAGCGCACTCACCACAGCCGCGCCGGCGACCACCGCGTCCGCGCATTTTTCAGGCGTCGCGCCATGGCCGCCACGCCCGCTGACGCGCAGCGAAAACATATCCACCGAAGCGCTCACCGCGACCGGCGCGACGTGCAGCGTGCCTGTCTCATAGGGGCTCCACACGTGCAGGCCGAAGAACACGTCCACGTCGTCCACCAGCCCGGTGGCGATGACCAGGTCGGCCCCGCCCTCGGCCTCCTCCGCGGGCTGGAAGATCAGCTTGACGCGGCCGCGCCATTCATCCCTGTGCGCGCTGAGCAGCCGCGCCGCGCCCAGACCGGCTGTCATGTGCGCGTCGTGCCCGCAGGCGTGCATCACGCCCGGATTCTCCGAGGCGAAGGGCAGGCCTGTCTCCTCCTGCACGAGCAGGGCGTCCGTATCGCATCGAAGGCCCACGCACGCGCCGGGGCGGCCGCTGTCCAACAGGCCGATGGTGATGTTTTCCGCGGGCGCGAGGTACTCGACGCCCAGTTCGTCGAGCCGGTTTCTCAGCCAGCGATGCGTCGCCGTCTCGTGCAGCGGCGGCTCGGGCCGCCTGTGCAGCGCCTGATAGCATTCGACAAGCCAGGGCTTCATGCTCTCCGCCTGGCGAAGGAGTTCCTTTTCGTTCATCATTTTCCCGCGCCTCCATGCTCTTTGATTCACCGCGCCTTCAATCATATCGCTTTTGCCGGAAAAATGCAATGGTTCAAAAACCAGCGCGCCATATCGACCGCCGCCGGACGCGGCGAATTGTATACTCTTCGTTAAATCAGTCGGCGCCGCTTGACTTTAGCGTGGTGACGTGATATAGTATGCACAGTTGGTGATTTACCACATTAAAGCGGTAGAACGCCGAAGCAACCGACAAAAGATACGGGAGGAAAAAGCAATGAAGAAAATCGTGAGCGTGGTTCTGGCCGTTATCCTGATGATGGGCGTTTTCGCCGGCGCGGCGATGGCCGATGAATCCGACTGGGAGTACATCACCGGAAAGGGCAAGATGGTCATCGGCATGACGCTGTTCGCCCCGATGAACTATTATGAGGGCGACGAATTCGTGGGCTTCGATACCGAGCTGGCCAAGGCCGTCGGCGAAAAGCTGGGCGTGGAGATCGAGTTCATCGAGATCAACTGGGATTCCAAGGAAATCGAGCTGAACTCCAAGAACATCGACTGCATCTGGAACGGCATGTGCATCACCGAAGAGCGGAAGCAGAACATGTCCATCTCCAATCCCTACCTCTACAACACGCAGGCCATCGTCGCCAAGGCTGACAAGATCGACGCGCTGCTGGCCAACGTCGACGGAACCTACGTCGTGGCCGAGCAGGGCTCCACGGGCGAGGGCAAGCTGCTGGGCAGCATTCCCGACGACGACACCGTTGTCGTGTCCGCCAAGGAATTCTTCGCCAACGTCAACTACACCGCGGTCGACTCCATGGCCAAAGCGCTGATGGAAGTCAAAGCCGGCACCGCCGACATCGCGCTGGTCGACAGCGTGTGCGCGCTGGCCATGGTCGGCGAAGGCACCGACTACGACGACATGGTGGTCAATCTGGACAACAACTTCGGCCTGCAGGAATACGGCATCGCCTTCCGCAAGGGCAGCGACGTGACCGAGAAGCTCAACGAGGCCATTCTTGAGCTGACCAAGGACGGCACGATCGCCGAAATCGCCGCCCGTTACGGCCTGACCGACGCGCTGGTGCCCGTTGAATAAGCCTCTTACATCATCCGCAAACCGCAACCAGACCCCGGCGCCGGGCCGGGGCCTGGTTGCTGGCGTTTACAGGAATCTCCCTGTGATATGAATACATCTGGCGCTGCGCCTCTGGGAAAGGAAGCTCTGTATGCTCGATATCGTCAAGGTGCTGTTCGGCGGCTTCGGTGAAAACCTGCGCATATTCGTGCTGACGCTGGCGATGGCCATTCCCCTCGGCCTGGTCATCACCTTCGGCTCGATGACAAAGTTCAGACCCATCCGCTGGCTCACGCGCACGTTCGTTTGGGTCATCCGCGGCACGCCGCTGATGCTGCAGCTGTTTGTGGTGCTCTACGCGCCGGGGCTGCTGTTCGGCATGCCGATGCGCAACCGCATGGTGGCCACGCTGGTCGCCTTCGTGATCAACTATGCGGCGTATTTCTCGGAGATATACCGCGGCGGCATCGAGAGCATCCCGCTGGGCCAATATGAAGCGGGCGCCGTGCTGGGCATGACGCGGGCGCAGATCTTCTTCAGGGTGGTGCTGCTTCAGGTCGTCAAGCGCATAACGCCCTCCATGGGCAACGAGGTCATCACGCTGGTGAAGGACACGGCGCTCTCTCGCGTCATCGGCGTGGCCGAGATCATCATGGTCGCCGAGCGCTACACCAAACAGGGCCTGATCGGGCCGCTGTTTTCAACCGGTCTCTATTTCCTGATTTTCAACGGCCTCCTGACGCTGCTGCTGGGCTGGATCGAACGCAGGATGGACTATTTCCGCTGCTGAGGAGGAAACGGCATGGCAATTCTCGAAGTAAACAATCTGGGCAAGAGCTTCGGCGCCGTCGAGGTGCTGAAGGACATCAGCTTTTCGCTGGAAAAGGGCGAATCGCTGGCCATCATCGGCTCCTCCGGCAGCGGTAAGACCACGCTTTTGCGCTGTCTGAACTACCTTGAAACGCCCGACCGCGGCGTCATCCGCGTAAACGGCGAGATCATCTTCAACGCCGCCGACAGCTCGGCCATGAGCAACGCCCAGATCCGCCGAAACCGCCTGCATTTCGGGCTGGTATTCCAGTCGTTCAATCTGTTTCCCCAGTATACGGCTTTTCAGAACGTGACGCTGGCCAGTGAGCTGCTGGCCAGGGAGCGCCCGGATTACAAATCGAACAAAAAGGCGATCCTGGATGAGATTCGCGAAAAGGGTCTTTCGCTTCTCGCGTCGGTGGGGCTGTCCAACAAGGCGGAGAATTATCCCCATCAGCTCTCCGGCGGCCAGCAGCAACGCGTGGCCATCGCCCGGGCGCTGGCGCTGAGCCCGGACATACTCTGCTTCGATGAGCCGACCTCCGCCCTAGACCCGGAACTCACCGGCGAGGTGCTGAACGTCATTCGCTCGCTCGCCGCTCGCAACACCACGATGATCATCGTTACGCACGAAATGCAGTTCGCGCGGCAGGTTTCCGACAACGTGCTGTTCATGGACAGGGGCGTCGTGATCGAATACGGCCGTCCGGAGGATGTCATCGAAAATCCGCAGCACGAGCGCACGAAGCGCTTCCTCGAAAACTACGCGAACAACTGATAAGGGCTCCCTGCGGAGGGAGCCCCTGACTGCGCCTGCCCTATCCCCTCTCCAGCGCCGCGATCTTCACCGCGAGGGGGAACAGCTCCATCACCTGCCGCAGTTCGTCCATGGGCGGATACGTCGGGGCGATGCGGATGACGCTGTCGGCCGGATCGTAGGCGTCCGGAAAGGGCGAACCCGCCGGCGTCAGCGTCACGCCGGCCTCGGCGCACAGCTGAACGACGCGCTTCGCGCATCCTCGCGGCGCGCGGAAGCAGATGAAGTAGCCGCCGCGCGGCCTGCTCCACGAGGCGATATCAGAGAGCTCGCGGTCCATCACCCCGAGCACATACTCGAACTTCGGGCGGATGATGGCCGCGTGCTTCGCCATATGCGCCTCAACCGCCGCCAGATCCGGCAGGAAACGCGCGTGGCGCAGCTGGTTCACCTTATCGTAGCATACCAGCTGATAGGTCATCAGCGCCGCCTGCCGCGCGATGTTTTTGGGGCTTGCCGCCATGGCCGACACGCCGCCTCCCGCAAAGGTGATTTTCGAGGTGGATGTAACCATCAGAACGCGGTTTTCATGGCCTGCCGCGGCGCACGCCTCATACAGGTTTTTGAGGTGATCGCGCCGCGCTTCGTCCGGATAGAGATGGTGCACGCAGTAGGCGTTATCCCAGAAGATGCGGAAATCCGGCGCGGCGGTCTGCATGGCGGCCAGCCTGTCGACCGTCTCGTCCGAATAGGTCACGCCCGACGGATTGCCGTACATCGGCACGCAGATCATGCCCTTCACCGAAGGATCGCGCGCAAGCGATTCGATAACGTCCATATCCGGGCCGGTTTCTCCAGTGGGTATGGACACGGTTTCCAGCCCAAGCGTACGGCACATGTTGAAATGCCAGTCGTAACCCGGAACCGGGCAGAGGATCTTCGCGCCGTTCAGCTTTCCCCAGGGCGCGTCTCCTTCGAGCGGTCCGTGGATAACCGCCCGCGAGAGCGCGTCGTGAATGAGGTTGATGCTTGAATTGCCGCCCACGATCACCTGAGCCGCCGGCACGCCCAGCAGCGCCCCGAACAGCCGCTTCGCCTCCGGGATGCCTGTGGGATCGCCGTAGTTGCGCGTGTCCTGTCCATCCTCGCTGATATAATCGCCAAGCGGAGCCATCATGGGCTCCGACAGATCGAGCTGAGCCGCCTCGGGCTTGCCGCGCGACATATCAAGCCTCAGTCCGCGCGCCTTGAACGCCTCGTACCGCGCGCGAAGCGCAATAAGATTCATCGATTCATTCGCCATATTCATTCTAAGACCGCCTTCCTGTGTGTTGAATTATACCATGATACGCGGCGATTGGAAAGGGGAAAATCACATTGCAGCTCATCCGAAAGATGACCGCCGAATACGCGGGCTACCTGTTCGACGAATCGCGCACCATGGGGCAGGCGGATTTCATCGCCTTTCCCACGTGTGAGGACGAACTCGTTCAGGCGGTGCGCTGGTGCGCGGAGAATAACGTGCCGCTCACCGCGCAGGGCGGCATGACGGGCCTGGCCGGAGGCGCGAGTCCCGAACGGGGACTGGCGCTGAACCTCTCGCGCATGAACAGGATCCTGGGCATGCGTCGGGACGAGTCGGGCGCGTATTTTCTGCGCGTGCAGCCGGGTCTGCTGCTCACACAGCTGCGGCGCGCGCTGGCCGCGAAGTCGTTCGATCTGTCCGGCTGGGACGAGGCCTCCGTCGAGACGCTGCGCCCCGTGAAGGCGGGAGAACTCTTCTTCCCGCCGGATCCCACGGAGCCCACCGCCAGCCTGGGCGGCATGGCGGCCTGCAACGCCTGCGGCGCGCGTTCCGTGCTGTACGGCTGCACGCGCGCGCACGTGAACGCGCTGCGCGTCGTTCTGGCAGACGGCCGGGTGACGCGGCTTGTCCGGGGGCGCGACAGGGCGCGGGGGCGGCATATCTCCCTCCCGCTCGAAGGCGGCGGCGCGTTCGAGGCCGAGCTGCCCTCCTTCGACACGCCGCCCATCAAGGACGCGGGGTATTATATCCGCGAAAACATGGATCTGGTCGATCTGTTCATGGGCAGTCAGGGCACGCTGGGGCTCATCAGCGAGCTGGAGCTCAGGCTGATGCCCGCGCCCAAACACCTGTGGGGCCTGACCGCCTTCTTCCCGGACGATGAGAACGCGCTGGCCTATGTGCGCGCCGTGAAGGGGCGGCCCGATCAGGGCGTGCCCGCCTTCCCGCACAGGGCGGCTTCCATAGAATTCTTCAACAAAAACGCTCTGGACATGGTCGTCCGCCAGAAAGCCCTCACCCCGGCCTTTCGCCAGCTGCAGGAGCTGCCGGAAAACTACAACTGCGCCGTGTACCTGGAATTCAACGGCGGCGATCCCGCCGAAATGCTCCCCATCCTGCGCGACCTGACAAAAGTACTCCTGGCCGTGGGCGGCGATATCGAGCGCACATGGGTGGCGCGCGACCAGCTCGAGCTGGAGCAGCTCCTGTTCTTCCGGCACTCCATTCCGGAAACCATCGATCTGATCATCGAGGAAAACAAGAAGAAGGAGCCCTGCATCACCATTCTCTCCACCGACATGGCCGTGGACGACGATCACTTCGACGAGCTCTTCCACATCTACAAGCGCGACCTGAGCGCCACGTCGCTTCAGTGGATCATCTTCGGCCACATCGGCGAGAACCACGTGCATCCCAACATCCTGGCGCGCACGAAGGAAGAATACGAGCAGGGCCACGCCATCTTTGAAAAATGGGCGCGCGACGTGCACCGCATGGGCGGCAGCATTTCAGCCGAACACGGCGCGGGCAAAATCAAGAAAAAGCTGGCGCTCATCATGTACGGGCCGGAGAAGATGCGCGAACTCGTGAACCTCAAGCGCGCCTTCGATCCGCAGGGGCTGCTGGGGCCCGGCAACATACTGACATACGGCGGGGAGGTGCGCTCATGAGACTATGCGTCTGTGTCAAGCAGGTGCCCGCGTCCAATGAAACGCGGCTGGATCCCGTGACGCATACCATCATCCGCGAGGGCGCCGAGGCCGTTCTCAATCCTTTCGACGCCTTCGCCGTGGAGGAGGCGGTGCGCCTGAAGGCGCGCTATGGCGGCTCCGTGACCGCGCTCAGCATGGGGATCCCCGCCGCGGAAGCCATGCTGCGCCGCGTGATCGCCGTGGGCGCGGATGAAGCGGTTCTGCTCACCGACCGCGCGTTCGCCGGGTCGGACACGCTCGCCACCGCGCGCACGCTGGCTTGCGCTGTCCGCAGGGCCGGCCCCTTCGATCTCATCCTGTGCGGACGCATGGCGACCGACGGCGATACCGCCCAGGTCGGGCCTATGCTGGCGGAAAACCTGAATATCCCTCATGTGTGCGACATCGCGGCCATCGAATCCGTCGAAAACGGCCGTCTCACCGCGCGCCGCCTGACCGACGACGGCTACGCGCGGGTGCGCGTCCCCCTGCCCGCGCTGGTCACGGTGCTCAAGGAGATCAACATACCGCGCCTGCCCTCCATCGGCGGCGTGTTCCGCGGAGAAGCGGCGGCGGTCAGAGTGTGGAACCGGCAAAGCCTTTCCATCGACCCCGCCGAAACGGGCCTCAGCGGCTCCGCCACGCGCGTGGTGAAGACCATGCGGCCCGATCTCACTGTGAAGGCCGAGGTCATCGAAGGCACGCCCGCGCAGCAGGCGGAACGGCTCGTCGCCCGCCTGCGCGCGCGGCATCTGATCGGAGAGGAGGAACGGCTATGAAGAGCGGCATCAGACCCGGCGGGCTGTGGGTGTTCTGCGAGCAGTCGGAGAGCGGCGTCCGCTCCGTTTCGTTCGAGCTGCTGGGGCAGGCCGCCCGGCTGGCTCCGGCGATGAAAACCGCCGTCACGGCCGTTCTGGTCGGCGGAACGGGCACAGGCGCTCGCGCCGCTTCGCTCGCCGCCTACGGCGCGGACAGCGCGCTGTGCGTCGAGGACGATGCGCTGAACCGGCCGGATGAGCTGCGCTGCGCCGGCGAGCTGGCCGCGCTCGTCGAGGCGTACCGGCCTGCTGCGCTGCTCCTGGGCGCGACGGCCTTCGGGCGCTCGCTGGCCCCGCGCCTGGCCGCGCGGCTGAACACCGGACTCACCGCCGACTGCACCGCGCTCGACGTCGACCCGAACACCGGCCTTCTGCTCCAGACGCGGCCGGCCTTCGGCGGCAATATCATGGCCACCATCGTCTGCCTCGACAGCCGGCCGCAGATGGCTACAGTCCGTCCCAAGGTATTCGCCGCGCCCGCGCCTGATCCGACGCGCCGCTGCGCGGTCGTCGTCGAACGGCCCGCCGCGCCGGAAAGCCCCGTCGAGCTCATTGAGCGCATCGCCGCCGGCGGCGAGATCAACATCGGCGACGCGGATGTGCTCGTCTCGGTGGGCCAGGGCATCGGCGGCGCGGAAAACATCGCGCTGGCCAAACGGATCGCGAAAGCCCTGCGCGGCGCGCTCTCGGCCAGCCGCCCGATGGTGGACGCCGGCCTCATCCCCTACGCCCGGCAGGTCGGCCAGACTGGCAAGACGGTATCGCCGCGGCTGTACATCGCGCTGGGCATCTCCGGAGCCGTCCAGCACATGGCGGGCGTCGCTGCGCAGACCATCGTCGCCGTGAACACCGATCCGGACGCCCCCATCTTCCGGTACGCGCACTACGCCGTTCGCTGCGACTGCGGCGCGTTCCTGCGGGAAACGCTGGAAAAACTGGGAGGATAAGCCTTATGGAAATCAAAACGGAGCGGCTGCTCCTTCGCCGCGTCGCCGCGGAGGATTGGCGCGATATCCGCGACATATGGGCCGATTTCAGCGCGTCGCCCTACGCGCGGTACGACAAGCCGCATGCGCTGGAAGACGAGGCTGTCGAGGCCCGCATCGCCCGCTGGGCGTCGTTTGCCGGCAGCATGGAGCACTTCTTTTTCGGCGCGTGCCTGAACGGGCGTGTCATCGGCTACATCGCCCTTCACGAGCGGGACGGCGGGGCGTTCGAGTGCGGCTACTGCTTTCATTCGGCCTTCCACGGCCAGGGTTACGCGGGCGAGAGCTTCCGGGCCATCATCGCCCGCTTCAGGGAAATGGGGGCGAAAAAACTCACGGCGGGCACGGCGCTGAAGAACGCGCCTTCCGTGAGGCTGTTGAAATCGCTGGGCTTTGAGCTGGTCGACACGGAACAGGTGTCCTTTTACAGAGACGAGATGGGAAACGACATATTCTTCGAGGGCGGTCTGTTCGAGCTGCCGCTGTAGGCGCGCGGGATACAGTCCTTTTGCGGCCGCAGTCCCCTACACCCCCTGCGAGCGCCTTCACATTGCCTCGGCGGCTTAGCGCGCAAGCCTTTGCCGCCGCCTTTTATTATGCCTGCTTATTTACAAAAAAGCAGGTTTTTCCTTCATATTGACGTGTTATAGTACAAACAGATTTGGTTTACGCGCCGCTCTTCCGCCGGGCGGCCATCGGAGGAAATACGCATGAACGCCACGCTGAGTCTCGGCATCGATATCGGCTCCACCACGGCCAAGCTCGTGCTGGCTGAAGGCGATCATATCCTCTATCAGAAATACGAGCGCCACCTGTCCCAGGTGCGTCAGAAGCTCTATTATATGGTGCGCGATATCCGGCCGCTCATCGAGGGCAAGACCTTCGCCGCGGCCATTTCCGGATCGGCGGGCATGGGGCTGGCGGAGGCGGCCGGCATTCCCTTCGTTCAGGAGGTCTACGCCACGAGCGAAGCCGTCCGCGCGCTGGAACCCGAAGCCGGCACGGTCATCGAACTGGGCGGCGAAGACGCCAAGGTCATCTTCTTCAAGGGCGGCGTCGACGAGCGCATGAACGGCACCTGCGCCGGCGGCACAGGCGCGTTCATCGACCAAATGGCGACGCTGCTGGACGTGTCCGTCGAAGAAATGGATGCGCTCAGCCTCACCGCCGAGCGCCTTTACCCCATCGCCTCCCGCTGCGGCGTGTTCGCCAAGACCGACATTCAGCCGCTGCTCAATCAGGGAGCGCGCAAAGCCGACGTGGCCGCCAGCATCTATCAGGCCGTGGTCAGCCAGACCATCGCCGGGCTCATCCAGGGACGCGCCATCGAAAAGAAGGTTTTGTTCCTCGGCGGGCCGCTCTATTACTGCCAGGGCCTGCGCAGGCGCTTCACGGAAACGTTGAAGCTGATGGACGACGAAGCCGTTTTCCCGGAATACGGGCGCTTTGCCGTGGCCATCGGGGCGTCGATCTACGCCCGTTCCTCCGGAAAAACGTTCGACGAAACCTCGCTCGAAGCCGCGCTGCAGAGCGCCCTGCGCGCGCAGACCACCTCCGCCCGGCTCGCGCCTCTGTTCGCCTCCGCGGAAGACTATCGGGCGTTTGCCGAGCGACACGCAAGGGCCACCGTCCCCGCGCGCGATCCAAAGGGCTATAAGGGCCCCGCGTGGCTGGGCATCGACTGCGGCAGCACCACCACGAAGCTCGTGCTGCTCTCTCGGGACCGCGAGATTCTGTACAGCTACTACAGCTCCAACCAGGCCAACCCCGTGGGCATCATCCGGGAACAGCTGACGGCCATCCGCGCGCTGTGCGGCGGAGACATCACCATCGCGGGGAGCGCCGTCACGGGCTACGGCGAGGAACTGGTGAAAAACGCGTTCGGCGTGGACATCGGCGTGGTCGAAACCATCGCGCATTACACCGCCGCGCGCCACTTCCGCCCCAACGTGGACTTCATCATCGACATCGGCGGGCAGGACATCAAATGCTTTAAAATTCGCGGCGGCGCGATCGATTCGATCACGCTCAACGAGGCCTGTTCCTCCGGCTGCGGCTCGTTCATCGAGACCTTCGCGCGATCCATGGGCCGCACGGCC
>JAFZRB010000400.1 GCA_017620115.1 Clostridia bacterium
GAATGGGTGAAGCTGGCTCAGGACGCGGGCATGCGGTATATGGTCATCACGTCCAAACACCATGAAGGCTTTGCCATGTATGACTCCGCCGTGTCGGATTACAACGTGGTGAAGGCCACGCCGTTTGGGCGCGACGTGGTGGCTGAGCTGGCGGAGGCCTGTTACAGGCACGGCCTGAAATTCGGCCTGTACTACTCCCAGGATCTTGACTGGAGCGAGCCGAACGGCGGCGGCTATACGGCGGGAAAGACGTGGTGCGGCGGCGAGGCTTACTGGACGAACAACTGGGATTTCCCGGACGACGCGCACAAGGACTACAGCCAGTGCTTTGAGGAAAAGATCAAGCCGCAGGTGAAGGAGATCCTGACAAAATACGGCGACCTGTGCCTCATCTGGTTTGATACGCCCAGAACCATTTCCGCGGCGCAGAGCGAGGAGCTGTATCGCATGGTGAAGACCTACCAGCCGGACTGCCTGATCAATTCGCGCATCGGCAACGGGCACGGCGACTACACATCGGCGGGAGACAATCAAATTCCGGACGACGACAAGGGCGACATGCTGTTTGAAACGCCGGCGACGCTGAACGACACCTGGGGCTATAAGTCCTTTGACAACAACTGGAAAAGCGCTGAGAAGGTCGCCGCTATCAGGAAGCACCTGAACGAGCGCGGCATCAACTACCTGCTGAACGTCGGTCCGGACTATCTTGGACGAATCCCCGCGCCTTCGGTTGATATCCTGCGGGAAGTGGGCCGGCGGGGATCTGCTGCCCTTTGACGGCATTTGCGGCTGGCGGAACGTCGCCGCGAGACTTGCCGGTCTCAACGGGCCGCTGACGTTTGAACGGACGACCCGGCCCAAGCCGGGCGGCGACGCGAAGAAGATAAATATCGGACAGGAGGCAGGAGGATGAATCCGAACAGGCCCGCCGGCGGGATCCGGCTCAGCAATGTCGTCAGCCCAAATGCGCGGGAAGAAGAAATCCGTTTTCTGGAGCAGTTGGGGATCCATTACGCGTATACATGGTGCGATAAACTCGCGGAGCGCTATGACGACATGGCCCGTCTCCGAGATGAGCTTTTGAAGCATGACATCATACTGAACAACATTGGCGATTACAAGGTCTGCAAATCCGCCAACATTCATCTGGGTACGCCCGACCGCGATCGCGATATCGAACGCTTCATTCGCATGATGGAGGTTATCAACCGTCTTGGAATCCACGTGACGACGTTTACATGGGAGCCGGATCAGGTCTGGTCTTCCGCGGGGGAGTATTTCACGCGAGGCGGAGCGAGAACGCGCTATGTGGATGTCGACGAACTGAAAAAGGCGCCGTATACCCACGGCAGGATCTATGAAAAGGAAGAGCTGTGGGAAAACTTCGCCTATTTCATGAGGGCGGTCATACCGGAGGCCGAAGCGCTTGATATCCGCCTCGCGCTGCATCCGAACGATCCGCCGACGGATCGCCTGGGCGGGATAGACTGCCTGATCACGAGTATGGAAGACTATCAAAGGGCCTTCACAATAGCGAACAGTAAGGCGCTGGGCATGGAATTCTGCTGCGGCTGCTGGCTGGAAGGCGGCAGAGACGGATTTGGAGACATCGAACAGGGCATTCGCGAATTCGTCAGGGATGACAGGATCCTGATCACCCATTTCCGCAATGTCCGGGGGACGTTGCCCGTATTTGTCGAGACCTTTCTGGACGACGGCGATACCGATATGTATCGCCTGATGGAGGTGTTTTACGAAGCGGGCTACACGGGCACGCTGATTTACGATCATACGCCCGCTTTTACCGGCTGCGGAGAAGGCTCCGTCGGCGCGTCCGACCGCAGCCGCGAGACCGCATACGCGATCGGCTATATCAAGGCGCTGATGAGCGCCGCGAGCCGGAAATACAGGGCCTGAACAAATCCCGGAAAGAGATCATCTCCCGCGCCGTCATCGCGTCTGACGCGGGAGATGCTGCTTTTTCGCGGAAGGATTCTATTTTTCCAGGGCCCGGCATTCCTCCAGTAGTCGAATGATCGGCAGATGCTGCGGGCAGACCTCTTCGCACTGCCCGCATTTGACGCAGTCGCTGGCCTTTCCCTTGTCCTGGGTGACGATGCTGTACTCGCGGATGGTGCGGAATTCCGGACTGCCCTCCTTGCGGTTCTGCACGGTGAAAATGTCTGGAATGGGAATGCCCATGGGGCAGCCCTTTGTGCAGTAGCGGCAGGCCGTGCAGGGAATGGATTTATCCGCGTTCAGCGCGGCCTGCGCCTTCGCGATGATCTCCTGTTCCGCTTCGCTCAGGGGCTTGAAATCCCTCATATAGCTCAGGTTGTCCTCCATCTGGGCGAGGCTGCTCATGCCGCTGAGGACGGTGACGATGCCCTCCAGGCTGGCCGCGAAGCGTATGGCCCAGGAGGCGTAGGACAGTGTGGCGCCGGCCGCGTCGAACACCGCCTTCACGGCGGGAGACGGGTCTGCCAGAATACCGCCCTTGACCGGCTCCATCACGACGACCGGCTTTCCGTGTGCCCGGCAGATTTCCCAGTTTCGCTTCGCGGCGACGCCGGGGTTCTCCCAATCCGCGTAGTTGAGCTGAAGCTGTACGAACTCCGCGTCGGGATGGGCGGCGAGCAGTTCCTCGAGCAGCGCGGGATCAGCGTGGAAAGAGAATCCCCAATGCTTGATCAGACCTTTCGCCTTCTGCTCCGCCACGAAGTCCCAGATGCCGTAATCTTCGTATTTCTTATAATTGCTCCGCTGAATCGCGTGAAGCAGATAATAATCGAAGTAACCCGCGCCGGTCCGCTGCAAACTTGTCCAGAACTGCTGCTTGGCGCTGGCCGCGTCGCTGCACTGCATCTGCGCGTTCAGCTTGGTCGCGACGGTGTAGGCGTCGCGCGGATAGCGATCCGCCACCGCGGCCTTGAACGCCGCTTCGCTTTCTCCGCCGTTATAGACGTATGCGGTGTCGAAATAGGTGCCTCCGGCGGCGATGAATCGGTCCGCCATATCGCAGACCTGGGGGATGTCGATGCTTCCGTCGCCGTTCTTCGGCAGGCGCATCAGTCCGAAACCCAGCTTGAAGGTTTCCTTTCCGAGATATTCGCTCATAGCACGCCCTCCCTTTTTCTGACTTGCGGTTACGGCATCAGACAGCGGATGTTCGCGCAGTCTTCCTCATGACTGTGACAGAGAACGATATGGCGCGCAGGGGAAAGCTCCGCCGCTTGATATGATTGTATCATCTGCCCGGCATGTTTGCAATGGGATTTGTATGTCTTTTTCCGCTCGGAAATATGTTAACCAGCCCAATGTTGACTTCCATGGCGGGCATGCTTCGTCCGCGTGCAGGCCGTCTTCATAGGCGCTCGCTCCTTGCTTTCTCTGTCCCGCGCCGCGGGCAGGCTACAGCGAAACCGGCAGCCAGCCGGCCGGAGCTTCGGGGTGGAGGAGCGGCGCGGCGGTGGCAAAGAAGAATTCCTGCGCCTGCATCGCCGTGAGCGGCAGGCCCTCGCCCGCCCGGCCGGGCACGACCTCCGCATGGCCGCCGCGCACGCAGAGCCTGAGCGGCAGGCCGTCGATTTCTACCGCCAGTTCGCCGTCGCGCAGCAGGCCGCTGTTCGCCTTCAGCGCGAGCGCCGCCTGCAATACCCTGTCGAACCGGTAGATTTTGTACTGCATGCCCGTGCTCAGCTGCACATCCTCGCAGAACGCGGTCAGCGCCCGCACGCGCGCCGTGTCGTAGAGCGCCGCGGAAACCGTCATTTCCTTTTCCCCGGAAGAGCGGAAGAACACGCCGCACAGCGCCGGCAGCCTGTCCAGCGCTTCCGTCTCCAGCGTACCCGGCCCCGCCACGGCCAGCCGCCGGCCCTCCGCGTCCAGAATGTCCCAGCGTTTCTCCCACGCCGTGTTGTCGTCCCGCACGCGCGCCGTCAGCCCGTGCATGAGTTCCTCCGCCCGGTTTCCCAGCGCATGCCGCACATTCGTGGGCGTAATGCGGGCGCGCAGCCGGCAGTCGCCCTGCGTGTAGCCGAAATACTCGTACCGCTGGCGCAGCCCGTTCAGCTCCGCCAGGTCAAATCCGCCCGTGCGCATGTCTTCGTCGGCCATTGCCATCAGCTTTTTCATGTGACCTTCTCCGCGCGCGTAGGGATGGACAGACACCTGCCCCACATGTCCGCAGACCAGCTTCACGCCCGCGCGTTCCCGTTCTGTTCGCGTCACCGACAGCGTGCCCCGGATTTTCCCGTTCTCCACCGCCACATAATGATCTTCCCAGAAGGGATAATCGCTCGCGTACATGCGGGGATTGAACTTCCTGAAGTCGTGCGGATAGTGCGCCTGACTGAATACGTAATTGATGAAATCCAGAATATCGGCGGCGTCCTCCGCGCGCCCCTTACGGTACTCGACCATGCCTTTTCCTCCCTTTTCTATTATTCGCCGATCCAGATGCGCGTACAATTGGAGCTATGATGATGTCCGGCGTATCTTATCCTCCTACGCGGCAATATCATACCACAATGAAAAGCTCATGTCACTATCCCGGATACTTGACAGGCACATAATTGCTTATTATAATATGTGCGCATAATGGAATTCATCTTAACAGGAACAAGGTGCCGGGCCTGTCTGGCGGCTGGCCCCTGCCGCGCAGATGAGGCCGGGGTATGTGCTGTGACTATATGAGATCGCGCGCCGGGGTTTCTGCGGAACGGAGAAAGCAAGCGCATAGCTGGCGGGAAAACCGGGAAAATCTGACGGACGCCTTTCGGGAGGGAAGCGCATGGAAGAACTCAGGGCGCTGTTCATCGGCGCTCATAGCGACGAGTGTGAATACGGAACCGGCGGACTGGCATACCTCCTGCGCCAAAACGGCGTGCGAACCAGGTTTTACAATACCTGCGTGTTTTATGATTCGGATACCACGGAGCAGGCGGAGCGCGAGAAGCGGATCTCAGAAGAGGCCGCCGCCATGCTCGGCGCGGAAAAGCGAATTGAAGGCGGCAGCGTGCCGGTCTGGTGCCGGAGCGAAGCGCATGTGAACCATATTTTGCAGGAGATCCTTTCGTTTCAGCCGCATCTGGTGTTCCTGCATTATCCGAAGGATACGCATATCGAGCACCGGGAGACCGCAAAGGCGTCATACGCCGCCCTCTGTATGGCTCCGGCCTATGGCTGGCATTGCAGCGAAGTATACGCCTTTGAGGCGGGGCCGGATCAGACCGTGCAGTATATGACGCCGGATATCGTGATAGACATCACCGATGTCGTGCCCGTTCTGGACGTCTGCTATCATCATTTCGGCCGGGCGCTTGGCGATCAGCTGACGCAGGAAAAACAGACCGGCGCGGCGTTCCGGGGTCTCAAGAGCAATTATGCCTACGGCGAAGCGTACAAGATCATAAAATTCCCGGATCACGGCGGGGATCTGATTCTCCGGCAAATGCTGAAAGAACGGTTCTCCTGGTTTGGAAACGAGTATTATCCCGCGTATGGAGAACTGTATTTTTGATCGAGTGAAACGGCAGCTGCCCGGAGAGAGTTATCGACTTTTCTCTGCACGGTGGAATTGATCGCGGATTTGTGTTATACTCACAAAGGTGTGAGATAAATGATTCTGATGAGAGGGAGAAGGAGAGAAAATGGAAAAAACGGATGCCATCCTCGTTCTGGGCCACAGGCTCAACCCGGACAACACGCCTTCTGACGATCTCAGAAGCCGCATTGATACCGCGGTTGCGCTTTGGAAGGAGACCAAAGCGCCGCTCATCATGCCCTGCGGCGGCGTTACGCACGGCCGCAGCCGAAGCGAGGCCGAGGTCATGCGCGACATGCTGATCGAGCGGGGTGTGCCCGCTTCCATTATCCGCATGGAAGACAGATCTCGAACCACCACGGAAAATATCGTCAATGCGGTGAAACTGCTGGAAAAGGACGCGCGCGTGGCGCTTGTCACGAGCGAATACCATCTGGAGCATTCTCTCTTCGAGTGCGAACGCTTCGGGATCAACGCCTACGGCGTGCCCGCGCCCACGCAGGACCCCGTGCGTCGCGAGAGGGGTTTTGAGATGTCCCGCCAAATCATGCAGATGGAAAAGGACGCCATCGCGCGCGGCCTCGATCCTGAAGCATGCAAACGCGAGTTTTTTATGAAGATGCGCGAAAAGGCCATCGCAGAAGGACGCGCCGAAGAGCTGCCGCCTTTTCCACCGGCCGGAGAATAAAGCAGAAGACATTCCTGTGATTTCAACGCTGAATGAGCGGCGGTGACCAGTATAAAACGGAAAGAAGGAGCGACATGTTATCCTATCTGATCGTCGGTTCAGGTTACAGGTCAGAATACTTCGCCCGCATTGCGGTGAAGCACAGTGATCTGTTCCGGGCGATGTTTTTGTGCCGGTCAGAAGAGAAGGCCGAGGCGGTATCGGCCCGCACGGGCATCGGGGCGA
Organism: Clostridia bacterium; assembly: GCA_017620115.1. GTDB lineage: Bacteria > Bacillota > Clostridia > Christensenellales > Aristaeellaceae > Firm-10. Next base: position 6,462 of record JAFZRB010000400.1, read on the forward strand.
CGACGGCGCTGGAAAAGGGGCTGGCGTTTCAGCCTGATTTTATCGTTATCGCGGTCAGCAGGGATCACATGGCTGACGTCGCGATCGAATGGATTGAGCGCGGGTATCCCGTCGTTACGGAGACGCCCGTGGGCGCTTCGCGCGAAGAACTGGAGACGCTGTGGGCGCTGAGTCGCGACAAGGGCGCGAAGATTGTCTGCTGCGAGCAGTATCATCGCTATCCGATCCTGGCGAATGGCCTGGCAGAAGTTCAGGCCGGGCGGATCGGACGGCCCGTTTCGGCCTATCTGTCACTGGCGCACGACTATCACGGCATCAGCCTGATCAGGCGGATGCTCGACACGCGGGGCGAGAGCTGCACAATACGCGGCGTGCGCGCGATCAACGATGCCGCGGCTACCGATTCGCGCTATGGCGCGATTCTGGACGGTTCCCTCGCAAAGGAAGAAAGGGATGTCGCTCACATCACTTTCGCCTCCGGCAAGACGGCGATATACGATTTCGCCTCGATTCAATATCGCTCTTTCATCCGCGCAAGGCACCTGACCGTGCGCGGGGAGAGGGGGGAATGGAGCGACCGCGTCATCTCCTATGTCGATGGGAGCAACACGCCGCAGAGAATCTTCCTCATGCCTGAAATCTTCCCGGCTTATCGCCGGCTGGACACACAGGCGCTCCGGGATATCCGAAAGACGTGGGTACCGGAGCTTTTCCTGGACACGCAGCAGGACGAGTTTGCCATCGCTTCAATTCTGCTGGATATGGAGGCGTATCTGAAGGGCGGCCCTTCGCCTTATCCGCTCGAGGAGGCGCTGGACGACGCCTGGTTCTGGCTGAAGCTGAACGAAGCCGTCAAAAACCCATGGACCGCCGTCGAGACGGGGGATGTGCCCTGGCGCGCGAAGGCGTAGAGAAGAGAAGCCGGTCATTTGAACATCAATCGGACAAAAGAGAGGTATGTCAGCATGAGCCATGTACTTGTAATAACCACCAGTTTGCGGGCAAAAAGCAATTCCGATATCCTGGCTGAGCGCTTGATCGCCGGAGCGAAGGACGCCGGCCATACTGTGGAACAGGTCAGTCTGAAAGGGAAGGATATCCGTTTCTGCATCGGCTGTCTGGCCTGCCAGAAAACGCAGAAATGTGTTCAGCGGGATGACGTCGCCGGGATTATGGAAAAAGTGAAAAACGCGGATACGCTGGTTTTCTCAACGCCCATATACTACTACGGAATGAGCGGACAGATGAAAACGCTGCTCGACCGGATGAACCCGTTGTATTCCGTGAACTGCAGATTCCGGAAGGTGTATATGCTGTCCGTGGCCACAGAGGATGAGGCGTTTGTCCCCGAAAAAGCGGTCAGCGGATTGCAGGGGTGGATCGATTGCTTTGAAAAAGCGGAACTTGGCGGCACGCTGTTCTGCGGCGGTATTGCCAATCCGGGAGAAGCGACGAACAGAACGGAGGAGCTGAAAGAGGCATACGAATTTGGCAGGGCGTTGGAATAATGCGTAAAAATCCGGGCGTGCGGTCAAAAGCGTTGTGAATAAATACACCGGCGGCCTGCTGGACGAGCGCTTTTCGCGCCGGCAGACCGCCGCCTTTCTGAAGGAATGCCGCGCAGGCGCCAGTTTACTTCCGGGAACATCTGGCTGCGCCTTAAGGGGTATATTTCCCGCTTGTCATGATGCGATGCGACTATGTCGTCGACCGGATGAATTCATCCGTCAGGTAGATTCTCAACCGCTCGAACAAATCCCCGTCCTTCATGCCCGCCGGCTTTCCGTCGATTTCACAGGCATGCAGGCAGAGATGGCTCGAACTGGTGACGAGGATTTCGTCGGCGTTCAGAAGATCCTCCAGGCAGAACGGTTCTTCCCGGCAAGGGATCCCCAGCGTCCGGCAGGCCGCCAGCAGGTGCGCCCGTGCGATGCCGGGTAAGATCAGTTCGTCCGCCGGCGCGGTATATAGCGTGCCGTTTTTCAGGATGTGCACATTGCTGTGCGCGCACTCGGTCACCCGCCCGCCCGGGCGATAGAACACGGCCTCCATGCACCCGGCTTCTGCAGCCTTCTGGGAGGCCATCACGGAAGGAATCAGGTTCAGCGTTTTGATGTTGCAGTGCATGAATCGGGTATCCTCCGTCGTGATGAGACGGATAGGCTCCCTCCCGTCGGAGACCACCTGAGGAGTCAGCGTGATCCAAAGATTTCCCGGGCCTTCCGTGAAGGCGTGCTTCCTTCGACCCGTCCCACGGGTCACCTGATAGTAGACGAACAGATTGCCGCTGTCCATCTGCCGAACGAGCGATTGAAGCGTGTCCTTCAACGCCTGCTTCGTCATCGGCATCCGGATCCGCAGCGCTTCACCGCTGCGAAATAAGCGGTCGATGTGCTCGTCGAGCGCGAATATTTTATAGTTCCGGCAAGGCCCTGCGTCGTATACGCCATCCCCAAACCAAGAGGCCCTGTCGTTCATCGGAACCGTCATTTCATCCAGAGGCCCAAATGCGCCGTTGTAGTATCCAAGGGCTTCCATCGATTATTCCTCCCTGCTGTTCATTGATGCCGGTCGCCCGGAAAGAGAGCGATGCGGCCGCGTGTCGGGCTCTATTTCAATGGCCCGAATTCATGGATGCCTCTCATGATTCCGCGAACGATCGGTACGTAACGATCCATCGGGGCGTCCTCCGTGATGCCGATGATCAGCCGCCCAGGATCCTTCGCCGCCTCGATCAGGCCGATCGTATCCTTCACGATTTGCTTTTCGTCGTGTGTCTGCCAGGCGGAGGGAAAGTGCAGTGAAAGCAGCTTGTCGCCAAAGATTTCCGTAGCCTTCGCCACGCCTGGGCTCATGACCGGATCATAAGCCTCGATATAATCGAGCTTTGCCCCGGCGATCAAATCCATGATGAGACCGTTGCGGCCGTCCAGATGCGTGCCCAGCAGCTTGCCCGCCGGATGGAGCACCGCGTAGGCGTCGTCATACTCGCGCATATAGTAATCGCGGTAACCGTTCCGGCCAATGATTTCGGGCGTCGGGTTGCCGCCCTGGTTTACGATCTCAAAGGGATCCTGCGCAACGATGCCATATGTCTGACGGTATACATGCCGCATCCGCCCGAGCAGTTCCACGACCAGCTCCCGATTGTCCATCCACTCATAGCAGTAGGCTTCAGGGCCCATGATATAGCCCAGCAGATCGGAGATCGGTTCATGCGGCAGATGAGAACGGGAAAGAACCGTGCCGTTCTTCGCATCCTCTTCCCAGGCGGAGCGTATCGCTTCGTAGTTGGCCACCGCTTTCTGGTTATCAAAAAGATAGAACAGCTTTTTGTAATCGTCACCGTTCTTGAACAGGCGTTCACGCGTCCAGCTGGTGATCGCGTCGCTTTCCTCCGTTTTGGTCAGATCGCCGCAGGGCGTATGGATAACGGTCTGCTCTATGCAACGCCCATTTGGCAGGTTCGTTTTCCGCGTTTCGGTCGCCACGTCTCCTTCCTGGATGATCTCGTAAGAAGACACACGGCGAATGCAGCAGATGTCAAGATCCATCAGTTCTTTCTCGTAAGGGCGTCCCTTTACCTTGGTTTCATAGATCGTAAAGGGCACAAAATCCGGCGTCAGCCGGTGGTATACCGCCTTGACCCGTTCTGTTGGCGTCATGTGGTTCCCTCCTTCGCGGGCCGCTTCAAAGCAGGCAACCTTTTCAAGCGGCTTGTTGAGCGCTGCGATCCCGACAGACTGCGCCCCACGATCCATGGAACGGATTGACATTGCCTTTTATTATATTATACCACATTCTTTCGCGGTTCGCACCCGTCTTCAACGGTTAAATCAGACCCCGCTCGCGCCGTAATTCGACAGCACGCGGGCGGAGGGATCGTCCACGTCGCAGCCGGGCCAGGTCCTGTTGGGCATCCAGAAATCGGCGATCATGCGGGCCTGGCCGGGGTAATACCGTTCAAACAGCTCCCTGTACAGCAGGCTTTCCTTGGTGAACGGGCGGCGGTAATCGTACCGCGCCGCCTTCTCGGCGAATTCCTCGTCGGTATACGTGCGCTCGGCCAGCGCCTTCAGATCGCCCACCATCGAGTGGCCCACCGCGTCGGAAAAGGCCGCCTTCTGCCGCCAGAGGATTTCGTCGGGCAGGATGCGGTTGTCGGCGAAGGCCTTGCGGATGAGGTATTTGCCCATATCGTGCCTGTTCATTTTGAGTTCCGGGTCGATGCTCATGGCGTAGCGCACAAACTTCAAATCGCCGAAGGGCACGCGGGCTTCGAGGCTGTTGACGGAGATGCAGCGGTCGGCGCGCAGCACGTCGTACATGTGAAGCTCCCGGATGCGCTTCTCGGCCTCCTCCTGGAACGCGGCGGCGTTGGGCGCGAAGTCGGTGTACTTGTAGCCGAACAGCTCGTCGGAGATTTCTCCGGTCAGCAGCACGCGGATGTCGGTGCGCTCGTGGATGTATTTGCACACCAGGTACATGCCGATGCTGGCGCGGATGGTGGTGATATCCCATGTGCCCAGCAGCTCGACGACCGTCGGCAGCGCGTCCAGCACATCCTTCTCGGAGATGATGACCTCCGTGTGGTCGCTGCCGATATAGTCCGCGACCATCCGGGCGTATTTCAGGTCGATGGCGTCCACGTCCATGCCGATGGCGAAGGTGCGGATGGGCTTATCCAGCATCTTCTGGGCGATGGCGCAGACCA
>JAFZRB010000401.1 GCA_017620115.1 Clostridia bacterium
GGGTCGCGCCGTTCAAGTCGCAGAACATGGCCCTCAACTCCTTCGCCACCAAGGAAGGGCTGGAGATGGGGCGGGCTCAGGTCACCCAGGCAGAGGCGGCGGGAGTGGAGCCGTCGGTGCGCATGAATCCCGTGCTGCTCAAGCCCACATCCGACCGGCGCAGCCAGGTGATTGTGAACGGCAAAGCCATCGGCACCATGTCCGCCATGGAGTACGAACAGTTCAAGCCGCAGCTGCGCCAGATGATCAGGGAGGTCTATAACGACCTCGAAAAGGACGTGGATGTGGTCGTGATCGAAGGCGCGGGCAGTCCTGCCGAGATCAATCTGAAAAAGGGAGACATCGTGAACATGTCCATGGCCCGAACCGCCGACGCGCCGGTGATCCTCATCGGCGACATCAACCCCGGCGGCGTGTTCGCCTCGCTGTACGGCACCGTCAAGCTGCTGGACGAAGACGAACAGGCCCGGATCAAGGGCATTGTGATCAACAAGTTCCGCGGCGATGTGAAGATTCTGGAGCCCGGCCTGGACATGATCGAAAAGCTGCTGGGCATCCCCGTCATCGGCGTCATCCCCTGGATGGACATCGACATGGAGGATGAGGACAGCGTCACCGACCGCTTCGAGCGCCGCGCCGGACGCGGCCAGGTGAACGCCGCCATCGTGCGCCTGCCGCACATTTCCAACTTTACCGACTTCAATCTGCTGGCCGGCGAGCCGGGCGTTTCCGTGTCCTACGCCGCCCGCGCCTCGGAGATCAGGGATGCGGACATCGTCATCCTGCCCGGCACAAAGAACACCATCGAGGATCTGAACTGGCTGAAACAGCGGGGCATCGCGGACGAGATCGTGCGCCACGCGCGCCGGGGCGGCCTGGTGTTCGGCGTCTGCGGCGGCTACCAGATGCTGGGCGAAACGCTGCGCGATCCCCTGCACACCGAATCGCGCATTCCTGAAATGGCGGGACTGGGCCTTTTGGACTTTTCCGTCACCTTCCGCGCGGAAAAGACCACCATTCAGGCCAGCGGCCCGATCCGCGCGGAGAGCGGGCCCCTGGCCGGGCTGAACGGCGTGACGCTGGACGGCTATGAAATTCACAGCGGCGTCAACGAGTATGGCGCGGGCTGCCTGCCCTTCCTGTATCTCAACGGACGGGCGGAGCCGGACGGCGTTATGAACGCGCGCGGCAATGTGCTGGGCAGCTATCTGCACGGCATCTTCGACACCGGCACCTTCTGGCGGGCGCTGGTCAACTGGGTGCGCGCCGAAAAAAACCTGGACGCCAACGAAGGCGAAACGCTGACCATGGCCGAGTTCCGCAGCCGGGAGTTCGACCGGCTGGCCGCCATCGTGCGCCAGAATCTGGATATGGACGCGGTGTATAAGATCATTCGGGGCGAAGACGTGCCCTGCGGGCGGTGGAATCATGCGTAAGGCGGCGGCGCGGCTGCTCGTCGCCGGCACGGGCAGCGGCTGCGGCAAAACCACGGCGGTCTGCGCGATTTTGCAGGCGCTCAAAAACCGCGGCGAGGACGTCATGTCCTTCAAATGCGGGCCGGACTACATCGACCCCATGTTTCATACGGAGATCATCGGAACGGAGAGCGCCAACGTCGATCTGTACTTTGCCGGGGAAGTGCTGGCAAAGAGCCTGTTCCTGAAACACGCCCGTTCCCTCAACGTCATCGAAGGCGTGATGGGCTACTACGACGGCCTCTCGATGAGTTCCGCGGAGGCGTCCAGCTGGCACGTGGCCGGTGCGTTGGCCGCGCCGGCGCTGCTGGTGGTGAACACGCAGGGCATGGCGCTCTCGGCGGCAGCGGCGGTGAAGGGTTTTCTGTCGCTGAGGTCGCCCAGCCGCGTAGCCGGCGTGCTGCTGAATCGCGTCTCCCCCATGACCTATCCGCAATTGAAAGACGTTATCGAGGCCGAGTGCGGCGTCAGGGTATACGGCTGGCTCCCCGCCATGCCTGAGTGCGCGCTGGAAAGCCGCCACCTTGGGCTGGTCACGGCGCGGGAGGTGGAGGATCTGCGCGGCAAGCTGCAGCGCCTCGCCGCCCAGGCGGAGAAGAGCGTCGACCTGGACGGCCTCGTCACGCTGATGCGCGGCCAGCCCGGGCTAGAAGCGGAGGAGGTTTCCGAGGAGAAAATCAGCGACGTGACCATCGCCGTGGCAAGCGACAGGGCTTTCTGCTTCTACTACCGCGACAATCTGGAGCTGCTGGAGGCACTTGGCGCGAGGCTCGTGACCTTCAGCCCGCTTCATGACGCCGCGCTGCCTCCCTGCGACGGCCTGTATCTGGGCGGCGGCTACCCGGAGCTTTACGCGGAGGCGCTCAGCAAAAACGAATCCATGCGCGCATCCGTCCACGCGGCGGTTGAGGGAGGCCTGCCCACCGTCGCCGAATGCGGAGGGTTTATGTATCTCACGGAAGCCATCGCGGGGCATCCCATGGCGGGAGCTCTGCCCGGCGGCTGCGCAAACAGAGGGAAGCTCGTGCGCTTCGGCTACGCCGGGTTGCGCGCGGAACAGGACAGCCTGCTCTTCGCGGCGGGCGACGCGATTCGCGGCCACGAGTTCCACTACTGGGACGCGACCGCGCCCGGCGAGGCACTGACGGCCGTGAAGCCCTCGGGGCGGAGCTGGCGCTGCGCGCATGTGTCTCACACGCTCTACGCGGGCTTTCCGCATCTCTATTTCCCCAGCGCGCCCGAGGCGGCGCAGCGATTCGTGAGAAAATGCCTTGAAAGGAAGAATGGCCTGTGAAACCCATGGACATTGAACGCCGGAGCTTCGAGATCATCGCCGAGGAGCTGGGCGATCGGAAAATCGACCCGGAATACGACCTGCTGGTGCGCCGGGTGATCCACACCACGGCTGATTTTGATTATTACGACAACCTGACCTTCTCGGAGCACGCCATGAAGAAGCTGATGGAGGCCATCGCCGGTGGCGCGGACATCGTGACGGATACCACCATGGCCCAGGCAGGCATCAACAAGCGCGCGCTGGCCAAATTCGGCGGGCAGGTTCACTGCTTCATCGGCGACGCGGATGTAGCGGAGGAAGCCAAAGCCCGCGGCGTGACCCGTTCGCTGGTCTCCATGGAGAAGGCGGCGCGGCTCGACGGGCCGCTGGTGTTCGCCATCGGCAACGCGCCAACGGCGCTGTTCTCGATCTGCGACCTGGTGCGTGCGGGAAAGCTGAAGCCCGCCATTATCATCGGCGTACCGGTGGGTTTCGTGAACGTGATCGAAGCCAAGGAGGATGTGATGCGCCTGCCGACGCCGTATATCGTGGCGCGGGGGCGCAAGGGCGGCAGCAACGTGGCGGCGGCCATCGTGAACGCGGCGCTCTATCAGCTTTCCGATAGGGAGGAATGAAGCGTGGTTCATTTTGTGGGGGCGGGCAGCGGCGCGGCGGATCTCATCACCATGCGCGGAGCGCGGCTGCTGGGCGAAGCGGACGTGATCATCTACGCGGGCTCGCTGGTAAATCCGGAACTGCTCGATTACGCCAGAGAAGGCGCCGAGCTCCATGACAGCGCCCGCCTGACGCTGGAGGAGGTCGTGGACATCATCCGCGACGCGGAAGCGCGGGGTAAGACCACCGTGCGCCTGCACACGGGCGATCCCAGCGTTTACGGCGCGGTGCGCGAACAATTCGACGCGCTGGACAGATTGGGCGTCGAATACGACGTGTGCCCCGGCGTCAGCTCGTTCTGCGGGGCGGCGGCCAGCCTGAAGGCCGAATACACCCTGCCGGACGTGTCGCAGACGGTGATCATCTCGCGCATGGAGGGCCGCACGCCCGTGCCGGAGCGGGAAAAGATCCGCGCGCTGGCTGCGCACCAGTCCACCATGGTGCTTTTCCTGAGCGCGGGTCTGCTGGAGGGCCTGCAGCGAGAGCTCATGGCGGGCGGCTACGCGCCGGACACTCCGGCCGCCATCGTCTATAAAGCCACTTGGCCGGACGAAAAGGTTCTGCGCTGCCGCGTGAGCGAGCTGGCCGAGACCGCGCGGGCCAATGGCGTGAGCAAGACGGCGCTCATCCTCGTGGGCGCTTTCCTGGGGGATCACTACGAGCGCTCGAAGCTCTACGATCCCGCCTTCTCGACCGGGTTCCGGGAGGCAAAGCCATGAGCCGCGCGGCGATCCTCTCCTTCAGCGAGCGGGGAGGGGAGAC
>JAFZRB010000402.1 GCA_017620115.1 Clostridia bacterium
CCGCCCGCGAAGACGCCTGCAAGATCGAGCACGACATCTCCGACACGACCTTCAGGGCCATCTGCCGCTTCATTGAGGACAAAGGCTGACCGCACGCGGCGCAAATTTTCCGCCCGCCCTTGTGCGGCGCGCCGAAATGGGATATAATAACGCTATCATATATGAGGGAGGATTTCATCATGGACAAGTACGAATGCCCGTGCAGCTATGTCTACGACCCCGAAGTGGGCGATCCCGAGGGCGGCATCGCGCCCGGCACCGCGTTCGAGGACATTCCTGAGGACTGGGTGTGCCCGGTCTGCGGCCTCGGCAAGGACGCCTTCACCAAGGTGGCGGGGTAATTCAGGCATCATCGGCGGGGCGAAGCCGGAACGTTCCGGTTTCGCCTTTTTATGCTAAGTGACGTCTAAAACATGGACGAAAGTTAGTATTACACGCCGCCGGGTTCACGGAAGGAGCGGGAACATGGAGACGGAACGGCGGACGAAGCCGAGGCGGCGTCGCGGAAGATTTCTCCTGCTGGCGCTGGTCGTCGCGCTGGCGGCGGGCATCAGGTTGACATGGCCTCGGTCGGGGCTGTGGGGCATGGCGCTGTTCACCCAGCTGCGGTATGGCATCGAGACGGCGCGCAGTCCGGTCGACTATGACGGCGACGGCCTGGACGACTACGCCGACTTCATGCTGGCGGCCCGGGCCTACGTGCGCTCGAATCCGGTCTATGACAGCGAGTACTATGCGGACGGCTACCCGCCCGCGGGCCGGGGCGTGTGCACGGACGTGATCTGGCGCGCGCTGGCGGCGGCGGGCTATGATCTGAAGGCGCTGCTGGATCGGGACATCGCCGCGCACCCCTCGCTGTATCCGCTGCCAAACGGCGAGCCGGATCCGAACATTGATTTCCGGCGCGTGGTGAATCTGGACGTATTCTTCGGGCGCTTCTGCCAGCGGCTGACCGTCGACACGGCGCGGACGGATCAGTGGCAGCCGGGCGACATCGTGGTGTACGAAGGGCACGTGGCGGTGGTATCCGACCGCCGCAACGCGCAGGGCCGGCCGTGGGTCATCCACCACACCGGGCACGGCGCTTTCGAGGAAGACGCGCTGGATTACAAGCGCATCATCGGACACTACCGGTGGCTGCTGACGTGACGGAGGCCGCCGGCTTTTTCATTTCTTCAGGGATTTTCACGCAGCGTCCAGGGCGGCTGCTGACAGATCGTCGCATGAAAGCGTATATATAATGGAAGAAACTGCCGCGGCGTTTCCGGCGCGGCGCGAAAAAAAGCACCCCGCCGTGTAATCACAACAGAATGCCTTTTGGAATCCGGCAACGTCCTGCTCTCCCGGGCCGTTTCCAGCCAAGTACCATCAGCGCTGAGAGGCTTAACTTCTGTGTTCGGTATGGGAACAGGTGGATCCCTCTCGCTATTGTCACCGGAAAATGAGGATCATCTTCAGGATGAACAGAATATATCACAACTCTGCCGCAATGTCAATACGAATGATTGAAAAAAATATACTAATTTTGTTCGTGAATTATTTCGACCGCGCAGTTTTCCCGCAAGGAGAGAGAGGCCGGCGCGCAAAATGGGATTGTCACCCGATCCGGGCACGACGCGGATGAAAAAAACTCAGCCCTGCCTGAAAAGCGTCAAAAAATGGAAACGCGGCCGGTTTCCGCCGCGCCGGGCTTTCAAAAACAGAAAAAAAACATAAATGCAAGCTCAAAAAAACATTGACAAGGGGGGAGGCAGGCGGTATAATGTAATAGCTAATAACATAGGATGATATTGCTGTAACTGTGCTTGAGCCATAAAGACTGGCCGGGGAGAGCGCGGTTGCGGCGATTTCGGCGGTGTGGTATCGATACCGAAAACGATAACGCGGGACAAAGGCGGATGGGAAGCCTCGGGCTGCAAGCCTTGGAAGGCGGCCGTATTGCGAGGAGGAAAGTATGTCGGAGGCTGGGCGCAGGCCCTTTCCTGTGATAGACGACCTGGAGTCGGAACTGAGCCGATTGAGTCACAGGGGCAAGTACAGGCGGGCGTTGAAGAGCACTGTGGGCACCCTGGTGGTCGTGGCGGCAATCGCCGTGCTGATCGCCACGCTGTTCCTGCCGGTGCTGCGCGTGACGGGAACGTCGATGGAGCCGAATCTGTACGCGGGCGACATCATCGTGGGCATCAAGACGAGCCGCTTCGATCTCGGCCTGGTGTGCGATTTCTACTTCAACAACAAGCTGGTGCTCACGCGAGTCATTGTAACGGCCGGCGACTGTATAAACATTGACGACAACGGCCGGGTCTACGTAAACGACGAGCTTTTGAACGAACCATACGTACAGGAGTACGCGCTGGGTATATGCGACATTGAGCTGCCTTATCAGGTGCCGGACGGTCGTATCTTCGTCATGGGGGACAACCGGGAGGCCTCGGTGGACAGCCGAAGCAGCGCCGTGGGCTGCGTCGCGGTGGATGAAGTTGTTGGTAAGATCCTGTTCCGGGTGTGGCCCTTCGAGAAGATCGGCTACCTGGGCGGCGAGTGACAGTATAGAGAATGGATGAAAAGCTATGAAACAAGATTTTAGGAGCA
>JAFZRB010000403.1 GCA_017620115.1 Clostridia bacterium
AGATGGTTATGCCCGGCGACAACATCGACATGGAGATCACCCTGATCACCCCCATCGCCTGCGAAGAGGGCCTGCGTTTCGCTATCCGCGAGGGCGGCCGCACCGTTGGCTCCGGCGTTGTCACCAAGGTCATCGAGTAATCCAAACCGCATAAAAAGCTCCCGCGTCCGAAAAGGCGCGGGAGCTTTTGCGTCACGGCAGTACTATTTCGTCACATCGCGCCAGTCACCGTCACGCCCTGCAGGCGCGTCACGGCGGGGATCACGCGGCAGTCGTACTGCCTGGTTTCGCGCGACATGCGCATGGTTCTGGCCAGCTCGGCCATGGTGCCGGTGACAGAGCCGCCGGAGACAGGCGTCACGGTATCGCCGTCGTGCCAGTAGGCCAGGCGGATCTCGCCGGCGATGTCGCCATTGACGGGATTCACCTGGAAATCGGAAAACTCCACCACCTCCAGGAACCGGCCCGCGCGCAGCGCCTCGGCGGAACAGCTTCCGCCCGCGACCGTCAGGTTGCCCGGCTGGAAGGATTCCTCAAGCCCCATGTACTGGCTGAACTGGCGGTTGCCCAGGAAGCGCTTCGCCACGCCGTCCTCGATGAGCACCGTTTCGCGCACCGGCGCGCCTTCGTCGTCGTAGGCCATGTTGAGGGAGGAGTTGGGCAGCTGCCGGACGGCGGTGAGCGTCACCCTGTCGCCCGTCGCGCCTTCAACAACCGGCTTGCCGGCCTCCCAGTCGCTCAGGCCGCGCACCTTGAAGGCCGCGTTCATGCGCAGGGCGAACCAGTCGTAGATTTCCAGCGCCGCGTCGGTGGAGAATACCACGTCGGCCTTGCCCAGGTTCGGCGTGTTCCGCGCGAGCAGCTTGTCCTTGCCGAAGCGCATCGTCTCGCTGATGTCGTTAACCAGCGCGTTCCGGTCACAGCCGCCGCTCTCGTAGAGGCGGTACAGCTCGATCTCGCGGCCGTCGCGGCGGGCGTTGATGATCACCTCCACCGTTGAGGAAGGATACACGCTCTCCACGTCGATGCCCTCGCTGTTCACAAAGCGGCAGCGCTCGGCGCTCACAAACAGCTCCCAGCTGTTGATGTCCTCGGTTTCGGTTTCCGGCACGCTGCGCACAGCCTCGATGAAATCCTTCGCGATGGCCGCGGGATCGACCGACGCGGCGGGCGCGGCCTGAACGTCCCGCGCGGGTTTGTTCAGCGTGTAAGCCGGATTGCGCACGTAAGCCGCGTTCTTCAGAAGGCCCGCGATCACGCGGCGCGCCTCGTCTTCGTCGGCCGTGGGCGCGATTTCGCCGCCCGCCGAGCCGAGGAACTGTCCGTCCGCGCTTTTTTTATACACCGTCACGCGGATATGCTCCACCAGCTTCAGGCGATTCTGATCCAGCTTCCTGCGGATGAAGTAGAATTCCCAGCCCTCTTCCCGCGTGTCGGTGATTTCCCATGCGTCGGCCCCGGAGGCCTTCACAAGCTCAATGATCTTTTCCAGCTTCATCCCAGTCTCGCCCTCGCTTTCAGATACGGGCCGCCGTCGGCTACCTTGACCCATTCCTTGTGTCCCTTGCCGCAGCCGCCGTTGCCGAACACGCCGCGATCCGGACTCACCATGCTCACCGAGCCCAGCAGATCGGGCACGTAGCCGGTCATGACCACCGGCGCCACCACCTTGCCGGTGAGGCGGCCGTTCACGATCTCATAGCCGCGCTCCACAATGCACTGAATGCCCCAGTGCTTCGGATCCTCCATGCCGCTGGAAATGCCCTCCAGAAGATACCCTTTTTCGATGGAGGCGATCATGTCCTCCAGGCTGTCTTTGCCGGAATCGAACAAAGTGTTTGTCATGCGGGTGTATGCCTTGTGCTCGAAGTTTTCGCGCTTGCCGTTGCCGGTGGGCTGAACGCCCAGGCGCAGCGCGCTCAGCGCGTCGCAGATGCCGGTCTTCAGGATGCCGTGATCGATCTCCGTCACGTCGCCCGCCGGGGTGCCCTCGTCGTCGAAGGCATAAGAGGTCACATTCTCCGCGCACAGCGCGCCCTCGTGCATGGTCACGTTGTCGCTGCCCACGCGCCTGCCGATGTACTGCGCGCCCAGCGCGCGCTCCTTCACGAACATGTCCATCTCCACGCCGTGGCCGAACGCCTCGTGCGCGATGAGGCCGGACACGTCCGGCGCGGTGATGATGTCGTACTCGCCCGGCTCCACACGCTCCGCGGAGAGCAGTTCCCCGCTCACGCGCAGCGCGGTATCCAGCTTGCCGGACAGTTCGTCGAACAGTTCGGGGCCTTTCCGGCCGGAGACGCCCTCGTGGCTCATCTCGTTGCGGCCGTCGCGCATGGCGATTACGGCCACGGTGCCCTCGGAATACACGTAGCTCTGCCGCAGGTCGCGGCGCGCCGTGAGGAACATCTTGCAGATATGGGTGCTCTGGGCGTTCGCCAGGCAGTCGATCACGCCTTCGCCCCGCTTCACGCCTTCGTCGGAAATGGCGGACAGGCGCGCGATGAGCGCCTCCATGTCCTCGTTTTCGGGCAGACGGCCGGTCTCCATTTCGACCAGCAGCGTCTGCGGACTGTCGTCCAGCGCGCCCGTTTCGTACGGCTCGACGCCCGCGCCTTCGAGCACGGCCAGCTGCCGGTCGAGCAGGCGCGTGAGCGTTTCGGCCATCTCGTCGGGATGGGCCGGGTCGAATTCGTTGAACGCCGCCTCGCTGTAAAGGCCGTTCCGGTGCACGCGCACCACATGGCCGCGTTCGGTCGTCATGGTGTCGTTGACGACGGATTTGGCCTTCTGCGAGATGCGCACGGCGAAGCCCTGCGAATCCGTCGAGAGCACGCTCACGTAATCATAGACCTCCCCGAGCCGCGCGATCAGCGCCTTCAGGCCATCGGCCTGACTGGCCAGGAATTGCGAAAAAGGTGCTTTCATCGTATTCTCCTTTGCTGTTTCTCACACGGGCGGAGCGGCCGCCCGCGCTTTCCAATCTATTGTATCACGCCGCGGAAGGATGCGCAAGGTGGCTCTTCGCAAAGTTAAATACATGCTTGACACGCGCAAAGATTTGGTTTATCATTATCGTTGAACAATGACGCGCACGGCGGCGTGACTTGCGCCCGACTTGACGCTCGGAATATACATGGGAGGGACGTTGTTCATGGCGCTGGCTAAATCCACCGGCATCAGATCCCGGAAAAAAACGATATGGAAACGCGCGGCGGAAAACTGGCAGATGTATCTGTTTCTGCTGCTTCCGCTGGTTTGGCTTTTCATATTCAAATACTGGCCGATGTACGGCGCGCAGATCGCTTTCCGGAATTACAAGGTGGCGATGGGCATCACCGGTTCCCCGTGGGTGGGCTTCGCGCAGTTCGAGAAGTTCTTCCGCTCGGTGTATTTCAAGCGCGTCGTCGGCAACACGCTGTTCCTGTCGCTGTATTCCATGATCGTGGGCTTCCCGCTCCCCATCCTCTTCGCCCTGCTGCTCAATTCGGTGCGCAGCAAGAGATGGCGCTCTGCGGTGGAAAACGTCACCTACATGCCCTACTTCATTTCCGCCGTGGTACTGGTTGGCATTCTGAAGCGGGTATTCGATTTGAATTCCGGCCTGTTTTCCAACATTCTGATGCAGCTGACAGGCTCCAAAATGGAAACCGACCTGTTCCGCGGCAACGTCAACTTCCAGAACCTGTACGTCTGGTCCGGCGTCTGGCAGGGCACCGGCTGGGGCTCCATCATCTATATGGCGGCGCTGTCCAACGTCGACCCGGAACAGCACGAAGCGGCCACGATCGACGGCGCCTCCCGCTGGCAGCGGCTGATTCACGTGGATCTGCCCGCCATCGTGCCCACGATCACCATCACGCTGATTCTGCGCTGCGGCTCGCTGATGAGCATCGGCTTTGACAAAGCGTTCCTCATGCAGAACGACACCAACCTGGCCGCGAGCGAGGTCATTTCTACTTACGTTTACAAGGTTGGCCTGACGGCGTCCGGCGGCAACAACTTTTCCTACTCCACCGCCATCGGCCTGTTCAATTCGGTGATCAACCTGATCATGATCTCTCTGGTCAACTTCGTTTCCAACCGCATCAACGGCAGCGGACTTTGGTAAAAAGAAGTTTTCATTCCTTATTCCATTTTGATATCTGTTAAATTGATTGCATCATCCGTTTAGGCGTTCGTCGATATAAATTTTCCCGTCCGCCAAAAACCTGGCCTCATGATGAAGGGAGTAAAACAGCGATGGACAATGCCAGGAGCATTACTCCAAACAAAATGAACCACATTAAAGTATCGCGCATTGATCGCGTGTATTATTGGATCGTCAACGTGCTGCTGTTCCTTTTTTTCATGGCGATCCTGCTGCCGCTTCTGAACATCGTTTCTTCTTCCTTCTCCAACCCGACGGTAGTCAATCAGGGCCGGGTGCTGTTCTGGCCGATTCAGCCGACGCTGGAAGGTTACCGCGCCGTGTTCGAATATCCCAGCATCTGGCAGTCCTACGCAAACACCTTTTACTATACCATCACGGGCACCGCGCTGAACCTGGCCATGACCATGACCTGTGCCTACCCGCTGGCGCGCAAGGGATTGCCCTTCAAAGCGCCGGTCATCGCGCTGTTCATGTTTACCATGCTGTTCAACGGCGGCACCATCCCGAATTACATTCTGGTGAAGAACCTGCACATGATCAACACCCTCTGGGCCATGATCGTGCCCGGCGCGATCAGCGTCTATAACCTGATCATCGCCCGCACCTTCATCCAGAACATCCCGCTCGACCTGGAAGAAGCGGCGCGCATCGACGGCTGCTCGGATATCCACTACTTCTTCAAAATCGTGCTGCCGCTGTCGAAGACGGTCATCTCCGTGCTGGGCCTGTACTACGCGGTCGGACACTGGAACGACTATTTCACCGCCTTCCTCTATCTGACCGACAACAGCAGGATGCCGCTGCAGATTACCCTGCGCGCCATCCTGATCAAGAACACCTTTACCGAAGCCTCCGGCATCGTCGTGGATGAGGAAACCCTGCTGAACAACAAGGCGCGTCAGGATCTGCTCAAATACGCGCTGATCATCGTTTCCTCCGCGCCGATTCTGGTGCTCTATCCGTTCGTCAAGCGGTTCTTCATGAAGGGCGTCATGCTGGGCGCCGTGAAGGGCTGATATCATTCGGATTCCCGGCGCAGAAATGCGCTTCGAATACAATATTTTATAAGGAGGACCTGCCTAATGAAGACCTCAAAGCTCCTGGCTCTGGTTCTGGCTTTGGCGCTGCTCCTCTCCGTCTGCTCCTTCTCGAGCGCGGAAGGCAACCTGAGCGAACCCGGCACCCTGCCCATCTGGACCGGCGATGAACCCGCCGTCCTGACCATCCTGATGGCTCCCCACGAGGCCGTGGAGGACTACGACACCAACCTGTACACCCTGTGGATTGAGGACTCCCTGAACGTCGACATCCAGTTCCAGTTCCTGCCGGCCACTGATGCGGGCGATAAGCTCAACATCATGGTTTCCACCGGCGAGACTCTGCCGGATGTCGTGAACTACGGCCTGAACGTCGCCACCGCCAAGGCTTACGGCGATGCCGGCGCGTTCATCAACCTGAAGCCCTTCCTGGATGCCGGCCTGGGCGTCAACATCGACGCCGCTGTCGCCGCGTTCCCGGATTGGAACCTGATCACCAGCATCTCCGCTTCGGACGGCAGCTTCTACGGCGTGCCCACCATCCAGTTCTCCCCCTCCAACGAGACGAAGTACAAGATGTGGATCAATCAGGCCTGGCTGGACAACCTCGGCATCGAGGTTCCCACCACCACGGATGAGTTCTATGAGATGCTCCTCCGCTTCAAGAACGAGGATGCCAACGGCAACGGCGATCCCAACGATGAGATCCCGTTCCTGACCTCCACCGGCTACGGCGGAACCGCTTACAAGTATCTGACCAACGCCTTCGTGTTCGAGACCGACGGCGACATGTTCCTGCTGAAGGACGGCCATGTGTCCGTTTCCTACATCCAGGACGGCTGGTTCGCCGCCAACGAATACCTGAAGAAGCTGGCCGACGAGGGCCTGCTCAAGAAGGAATCCTTCACCTACAGCAACACCGACGTGATGGCTGTGCTGGCCACCGATGACGACGTCGTCGGCGCGACCACCAACTCCTCTCTGGCTTATGTGGGCGGCGCCGGTTCCGATACCTACAAGTATCGCCTCCGCTACATCTGCCTGAACCCGCTGACCGGCCCCGAGGGCGTCTGCTACAGCGGCTACACCCAGACCTCTCCGACCCAGCGCTGGTTCGTTACCTCCTTCGCTTCGAATCCTGAACTGGCCTTCCGCGCCGGCGACTTCCAGTTCACCGAGGAAGGCTTCCTGCGCGCCCGTTTCGCCATCGAAGGCGAGCACTGGGCCTATGCTGAAGATTACCTGAAGGACAACCCCGGCGTGACCATCGCCGCCCGTTACGGCTCCATGGGTTACGAAGGCAAGTACGTCTTCTACAACGACCCGTGGTGGTGGTCCACCGAAAACGCCAACTGGCGCATGGAGTCCCCGACCTTCTCCGGCAACGTGGAAGCTGAGGGCGCCTACATCGCCGACGACGGCCAGGGCAACCTGATCAACCTCGAGAACGACTGCACCACCCGTCAGGAGACCGGTTCCGGCTACTATCAGCTGTGCAAGCCGGGCATGGACGTGTATGTTCCCACCCTGTCCTACACGGACGAGGAGCTGGAGCAGATCGCCGAGCCGCTGTCCACCATCCGTTCCTATGTGAACGAGCAGCGCACGAACTACATCATCGGCGAGGCTTCCGACATCTCCAACCCCGAGCAGTTCATCCAGACTCTGAAGGACAGCTTCCAGCTGGATCTGATCCTCGAGATCGCTGACGCCGCCTATCAGCGCCAGTACGCCGGCAAGTAATCCCTCCGGCTTTCCGCTTTAACAACAGACGCGCGGCCCGCGGCATTCATCTGCCGCGGGCCGTTTTCTCTCCCTCCCGCTCCTGATACTCGCACGAGCCGCATAACACAAGCTACACATACAACCCATTGACATACTGGGTTTGTGGTGATACAATGAACTCAATCTGATTCGCTCCGGCAGGAGGATCGGCGGCGCATAAGCTTTCGCCGCGGACCCTGCGGCGCGCAGATGACGTTCAGGGAAAAGCAACCATCGACCAAAAAAGGAGCGAAGAATCATGAGGACTTTCAGAACGCTGCTTGCTCTCGCGCTGGCGCTGCTTCTCGCGCTCGGCGGCGGGATCGCCCTCGCCGAAGAGGACAAGACCGTCAACATCGCCGTCACCGACACCATCGGCACGCTCAATCCGCTGCTGATGGACAACACCGAGATCGTCAAATACGCCACCTCGCTGGTCTTCCTTCCGCTGGTCGACCTGAATCGTGAGCTGGCGTTCGCGCCGCAGCTGGCCGAATCCATCACCACTGAGGACAACCTCACCTTCACCATCAAACTGAACGACAGCGCGGTGTGGTCGGACGGCGAACCCGTGACCTCGCGGGACGTTCTGTTCACCTTCCTGTGCTGGTCCAGCCCCGAGAGCGGCAACACCGGCCTCAACATGTACGCCATCGAGGGCATCGGCGACGACGGCTACACCGAGCCCGGCGCGACCGAAATCAGCGGCATTGCCATCATCGACGACAAGACGCTGACCGTGACCGCCAAGTGGCCCACCGCGCTGAACACGTTCTGCTACAACTACGGCTGCTATATGCTGATCCTGCCCGAGCACATTCTGCGCGACGTGCCAAAAGAGCAGCTGCTCACCAGCGACTGGTTCAACACCCCCACCGTGATCAGCGGCCCGTATTTCATTTCAGACTTCGACCTGAACCACTACGTGCGCTACACCGCCAACGAAAACTACTTCAAAGGCGCGCCGATCATCAAAAACCTGAACATCAACGTGCTCGATGCCAGCTCGCTGCCCAGCGGCCTCAAGGCTGGCGAGATCGACCTGATCCAGCAGACCATGGGCGCGATCCTGCTCGAGGATTACGACTACATCAGGAGCCTCGACAATATCACCGTCTGGCAGGGCACGCCCGTGACCAACCAGTCCATCTTCATCAACGTGAACAACGTGCCCGACAAGCGCATCCGCCAGGCGCTCAAATACGGCATCGACCGCCAGACCATACTGGACGGTCTCGTGCTGGGCAACGGCGAAATCGTCGACGCCTTCCTGTGCTCCGCCAGCCCGTACTACGACGCCTCGCTCGGCGTGACCGAGTACGATCCCGACAAAGCCCGCGAGCTGATCGCCGAGGCTGCCGCGGACGGCACGCCCACCACCATCACCTGGCACGCGAACAGCGGCGACACCACCTTCGTTCAGGCCGTGAGCTTCATCGCCGCCCAGTTCTCCGACCTGGGCCTGACCATCGACGTGAAGACGGTCGACATAGCCTCGCTGATGATCGCCGCCGACAACCAGGACATCCAGGTGATGAGCGTGCAGTACACCTACGCGCCCGTCGACCCGTACACCGACGTCTACTGGCTGCTGTCTGACGACGGCTGGACGCACTACTGCAACGAAGAGGTGCTCGACGCGCTGAACGAGAGCCAGGCGCTGACCGACGAGGCCGAAATCACCGCGCGCTACCTGTTCGCCGATCAGGCCGTCGTC
>JAFZRB010000404.1 GCA_017620115.1 Clostridia bacterium
GGGACAGGATGAACATCGGAAGGATATTCATAAGTCCGGAGCATTTCCGCAAGGGTTACGGGACATACATGATGCGGGAGATAGAAGCGATGTTTCCCGACGTAAAGGAATTTACGCTCGATACGCCGGTCTGGAATGTCAGGACGAACGCCTTCTACACAAAGCTGGGATATACAGAAGTCAGGCGGGACGATCAGTTCATCTATTATTCCAAACGGCGCTGAGCCGGAAAACGATATGAAAAGGCCGGAGCGTCCCTGGACGCCCCGGCTCGCTGCATATATCGTTTTTTATCCGAACGTCTTCACCCGGCGCGGCACGTAATCCTGCGAAGAGTAGTAGGCCGCGTTCTTGATAGAGCATATGACGGTGCTGCCGTCGCCGCCCTGCTCGATGATCATGAACTGCGTCTTCTCGGCGTTCATCCAGTAGAGGAACATGACCACGTGGCTCTTGGCCAGCACGAGATGGTCGCCCGGGCGCAGCTCGCTGTAGCTGGAGAGCGTCTTGTAATAGGACGAGGTGTTCATCGTGTAGGTCTTGAGGAACGAGGCGGGATGGTTCATCCCGAAAGTCGCCATGTTCACGAAGGAGGAGCAGTCGCAGCCCACGTAGGACTTGTCCAGCAGGTTCCGCTGGTTGAGGATGTAGTAGCCGTTGCCGCTGTCGTAATAGCGGTTCTCGTTAAGCGCCTTCACGACGTTGTAGTTTCGGTTGTTCCAGCTGCCGCTCTTGCCGGCCTGCGTGTAAGGCAGCCCGTAGTACACGATGCCGGGCAGGTAGCGCTTCTCGGCGAATTTGGGCGTCCAGTATTCCTGAGTGTTCAGGGTCATCCAGGGGAACGCCTGCATGGCGAACGCGCGCTTGATGATGGATTTCCGCTCGGAGGCTTCGCTCATTGAGATAGCTTCGGTTGAGGCGAGGTAGTCGATGGTATCCAGCGCGCTGTTCTCGATGGCGCTGATTTTTGCCATGTTGAGGCTGATGCCGGCTACGCCAGTGGTGCGGGCAGGAATGACGCTGGCGACCTGAATGGCTGTGACGGACACCTGGCAGCGCGCCGTGACGCCGTTCGGAGTCGAGGCGGTCACGATCGTCGTGCCGATTCCCGCGGCCCTGACGCAGCCCGTCGCGTCCACGGTGGCGATCGATTCGTTCGCGCTGGACCATTTGACGTTTTGCGGCGCCGTGGCGGGATAAACCGTCGCGTTCAGCTGCTGCCGCGCGCCTTTGCCCATGTACAGCGTTTTTTTGCTCAGCAGCACGGAACCGGGCGTGTTGTCGTCGAACACAGCCAGCGTCATCACGGCGACAGCGCCGCTGTTTTTCAGCGACCGCGCGGTGATGGTCACCTGACCGGTTTTGCCGCCGGTGGTCACGCGGCCGTTCGCGTCGACGGCGGCGATGGAGTCGTCGGAGCTCTGGAAGGCGCACATGACGCTGGCGTCGGCCGGGCTGGGCTGCAGCGAAAGCAGCGTGTTCCTGCCCTTGTAGACCGCCAGGTGCGGCACGGCGAAGGAAAGCGAGACCGGCGCGGCCTTGTTGGTCACGACCACTTTCACGCGCACGGATTTCCGCGAGGAGTAGGTCGAAGTGGCGTAGATGTACGCGGTGCCCGCGCGCTGGGCCGTCACAACGCCGTCGGACGTCACGGTGGCGACGGACGTTTTGCTGCTCTTCCAGGTTACGGTCTGCGTGGCGGTGGCGGGCAGTATGACGGGCGTCAGCGTGAGCTGCTGGCTGTTTTCCATGGAGATGTCGCCCGTCACGCCGTCGAAGGCAATGCTGTCGGGCATTTTGCTGTCCACGACGGTGAGCGTGATGGTTTGCTTCACATGACGGTCGCGCACGGAGGCGCAGGTGATGGTAACGGCGCCCGTGCTGCGGGCGGTGACCAGGCCGGTGTCGCTCACGCGGGCGATGGAGCTGCTGCTGGAGCTCCATTTGAACTCCCTGCTGCGCTTCTCATTCAGCGGATACGTGATGGCGGTGAGCTGCAGCGTGTCGCCCAGCTCGATGGTCGCTGACGGCGCGCTCAGCACGATCGAGTCGGGCGCGGGCAGGTTGACCACGTTGACGGTCAGCTCGACGCTCACCAGCTTATTGAGCGTCGACGCGGCGGTGATGACCGCCGTGCCGGCCTTGTGCGCCGCGATGAAACCGTTCTGATCGACCGATACGACCGACGAGCGGCTGGTGCTCCAGCGCACGGTTTGCGCGCGGTCGGCGGGGAACACGGCGGCGGTAAGCTGCATCGTGTCCGTGGGGTTGAGCGTGACGGCATCGGGCGTGTTGAGGGTGAGGTAATAGGGGGAATCGGGCGTGACGACGAGGATCTTGCGCGTCGCCTTCACGCGCGAATCCTGCACGGAAGAGCAGGTGACGGTCACGAAGCCCGGCGATTTGGCCGTCAGCAGGCCGTCGTCCGTAATCGCCGCGATGCGGGAAGAGGAGGTTTTCCATTTGTAGAAGCTGCACACCTGCACGCCGACCGGCTCCGTGACCGGCTGAAGCTGCAAGGTTGAACCGACCACCATGTAACCGGTATCGGGCGAAATCGATATGGCCGTGGGAGATGGATACTGATTGACCGTTACGGTGACGGCGGCGAAAACATTATCGCTGCGCCGGGAAGTGCAGGTAATCACGGCCGTGCCGCCCTTTTTCGCCGTGACGACGCCCTTCGAGCTGACGGACGCCACCGAGCTGTTGCTGCTCTTCCATTTGATGCTCTGATCCGCGATGGAAGGCGAAATGGTGGGCGTGAGCGTGAACTCACTGTACCGCTCGACGGTGATCGCTTCCCCGACGTCCAGCGCAATGGTCTCCGGGATGCGCGAATCCTTTACGACAACGCTGCACGAGGCGGTCAGGTCTGTGTCACGCAGCGTGACCGTGATGGTGGCCTCTCCCGGTTTGTGCGCGGTAATGAGGCCGCTTCCGGACACGCTGGCGACGCTTTTATCCGATGAGGCGTAAGTGAAGCGTGGCCGTTCAGGCGCGGGCGAAACCGTGGGAACCAACGTGCCGCCCCGATTGGTTACGGCCAGATTGATCTCGGCGGATTCGTAATTGAGGGTGATCGTTGGCGCCGCGACTTCCTCGGCCCACGCGGGCATGATCAGCAGCAGGAGCGCACAAAGCGCCACGGCGACGGCGGCGGACAGCCTGACGACTCTGGTCATTTCAACAAGCCTCCCATCCAATAACTGCCATCATTATATCACAAAGCATCCGCCAATGCAAACCGGATACGGGGCCGTTCAGCGGTTTTTGGCGAAATCCGCGTCCGCAAGGGCGCAGAAGCGCTTGATGATTTCGATTTCCTTCGGGTCGTAGGGGTGGAGGCTGGGCCGATACAGGTCGTGGAACCACTTGGTAAAATCGAAATCCAGCGTGGGATCCTCCGCGTACTTTTCCCAGATGCCGTTCCACGGTTCGTAGGTCTGATATTTTCCGGCCACGAAGCCCCAGTTGTAGCAGCCGATCTTTTCCAGATAGAACAGCGGGAACATCTCCTGAACGGTGTTGTGAAGGCATCGGGCCAGCCATTCCGTGTTGATGAGAGGCCGGCCGAATTCCTCGCGGAGCCGCTTGATGAGGAGTATGTTGTGCTGGTATGTGCCGTAGTTGTGGTAGGAAATGATATCGGAAAGGTCGCAGGCGATCTGTTCGATCTCCTTCAGCGGCGCGTCCGCGTCTTCCGGAACGCGCCATGCGCCGACCGTCAGAGGCTGAATCGGATCGATTTCCCGCGCGATCTCAAAGAAACGTCGCAGGTGTTTTTCCGTGATCATCTCGCGATGGGCGTTGCCGGGCTCATTGTACAGATCCCACATGACGACGCGTTCGTCGTCCTTATGCGTTTCGATCATCTCGCGGACCCATTCGTAATGGCGTTCGGCCAGCTCGGGTTCGTCAAGCAGGTGATAGCCCATGCCGGGCAGACGGCCGTGCTGGCTCAGCCTGCGGCCGCCGTGATAACCCCAGTCATAGGGCTGCTCGCCGAACACGACCGGCTTTGTCCACTCCTTGGGCTGCATGCAGTCGTTCCCGAAAACCACCATGCAGGAGATGCCGTGCTTCCAGGCCGTCTCCAGATAGCGGTCGAAGCGCTCCATGAAGCCGTCGTGCTGTTTTTCCCAGACCATGAATTCCGGGATGATCCGGATGCTGTTGAAGCCGGTCTGCGCCGCCAGCGCCAGTTCCGCGTCCGCCGTCCGCAGGCGCTCCTCAAAACCGTATTCCTGCCATTGGTCGATGCGGTTGGCGCAGTCGCTGCCCATGAAGTTGCATCCGCGCAGCCAGGGATGCGCGTTATACCAGGCCCACGCCCTTTCCTTGCTCCATCTTCCGTTCATTGTTCATAGCCTCCCATGCCGTTTATGTCATAGCGAAGAAACGCTACCGATTGTCCACCTTTTCCGGATACAGATCGTGCCGGCTCAGGCGCTGCCACGCGACCTCCTCCCAGCGGGTGCCGGGTTTTCCGTAATTGCAGTAAGGGTCGATGGATATGCCGCCGCGGGGTGTGAACTTGCCCCACACCTCGATGTACTTGGGATCCATCAGGCGAATGAGGTCTTTCATGATGATGTTCATGCAGTCCTCGTGAAAATCGCCGTGGTTGCGGAAGCTGTACAGATACAGCTTGAGCGACTTGCTTTCCACCATGCGCTCGCCGGGCACGTAGGATATGTAGACCGTGGCAAAATCCGGCTGGCCGGTGATGGGGCACAGGCTGGTGAATTCCGGGCAGTTGAATTTCACGAAATAGTCGTTGTCCGGGTGCTTGTTGACGAATGTTTCCAGAACCTCCGGAGCGTAGTCGCTCTTGTAGAGAGTTTTTCTATTGCCCAGCAGGGACAGGCCCTCGGCCTCTTCCTTCGTCCTTCCGCTCATGTTACTTCTCCTTCCATACGCGCTTCAGCGCCTTCACCAGCAGCGCGCCCACGAAACCGGCGACGGCCTGCCCGATCAGCAGGCTGACGGCCAGCGTCCAGTAGGGAACGCCGAGCAGCGCGCTCAGCCACAGCGATACGCCAAGCGCCGGGATCAGCGTAATCGGCGCGATCACCGACCACTCCGCGACGCGCTTTTTGCCCAGCAGCGCGCAGCAGAACGCCGTGAGCAGCCCCACGAGACCGCCGCCCACGATGTCGAAAAAGCCCAGCCCGCCCATAACCATGTTCGCGAGCAGGTTGGAAAGGCCCAGCGGCACAACCAGGAACGGAAACAGATATGCGCAGCCATAGATCGCGGTAGCTATACGTACCTGGTACTGGCCGAACGCGAAGCTCTGCGTGAAATACATGATCACGATATAGATCGCCATTACGGCGCCGGAAACCGCCAGCTTTTGCGTCTTCGTCAAATTCTTCATATCCATTTTCGTCACCTCCCGGACAAAAAATCAGCGCGCCCATCCAGGCGCGCCCGACAAAATACAGTTATCTTGTCTTCGTCCCTAGTTTTGTTTATAGACAGGATGGTCTCGAACTGTCTGCCGCTTGGCGATGCCAGTATAGCATATCCGCCGATGGACGGTCAATCCCTCCGCCTTGTTTTATTTCTGTGAATTCGCGCGTTGGATTCCCGCGTATCACACGCCATTTCCGAACGATTTACAAGAAGATGGTTGTTCATTACACAGAAAATATGTATAATGCCGATAGAATTCAAAAAAATGTTCGGGAATTGGAGGGTGTTATGAAAAAAGTCGCCATCATTATGGGCAGCGACAGCGACCTGAACGCTGTGAAACCGGCCGCGCTCACGCTCAGAAAGCTGGGCGTTCCCTTCGCGATGCGCGTCATCTCCGCGCACCGCACGCCGGACGAGGCTTCCAGGTTCGCGCGCGGCGCGGCGGAGGAGGGCTTCGGCGTGCTCATCGCAGCGGCGGGCAAGGCCGCGCATCTGGCCGGGGCGCTTGCGGCGAACAGCCCGCTGCCCGTCATCGGCATTCCCATCAAATCCTCGACCCTGGACGGGCTGGACGCGCTGCTCTCGACAGTGCAGATGCCCTCCGGCATGCCCGTGGCCACGGTAGCCATCGACGGCGCGCAGAACGCGGCCATCCTGGCGGCGCACATTCTGGCGCTCTCCGGCGAGGCGCTCGCCGGGCGCGTTAAGGCGCTGCGGGCCGAACAGACGCGCAAGGTCATCGAGAAGGACGAACAGCTGCAGAAGAACATCGACAATATACTGGAGGCTTGAGCGATATGGAAAAGCGTGATATGATCTACGAGGGCAAGGCCAAGAAGGTTTACACCACCGACGACGAGAATCTGGTCATCGTCTCCTATAAGGACGACGCCACCGCCTTCAACGGCCTGAAAAAAGGCACCATCGCGGGCAAGGGCGTCATCAACAACCAGATGAGCAACTTCCTCATGCAGATGCTCGAAAAGAACGGCGTGCCGACGCATTTCGTTCAGGAGCTCAGCGAGCGGGACACCCTCGTGAAGAAGGTGAAGATCGTGCCGCTGGAGGTCATCATCCGCAACATCTCGGCCGGCTCGTTCTCCAAACGCTACGGCGTGGAGGAGGGCATCGTGTTTGACGAGCCCACCATCGAGTTTTCCTATAAGAACGACGAGCTGGGCGATCCGCTCATCAACGAATACCACGCTCTGGCGCTGAAGCTGGCCACCAAAGAGGAGATCGAGACCATCAAGACCTACGCCTTCCGGGTGGAC
>JAFZRB010000405.1 GCA_017620115.1 Clostridia bacterium
CAGCCTTACACGTCCGACGCCAAATATCACTGGAGAACCTGCACCAGGTGCGGCGAGGCGATCAACAAGAGCGAGCACCGCGCCGCCTGCGACAATCCCGGCGTGTGCGCAGAGTGCGGCGCGGCTTATACGGGAAGCAGGGTTTCCCATACGATCAACTGGGACGATCCGTATCAATCCGACGCCGCCTATCACTGGCGCGTGTGCGCGAAGTGCGGCGAAGTGGTGGACAAGGGCGAGCATTACGCCGCCTGCGACAAACCCGGCGTGTGCGCGGAGTGCGGCGCGGCCTACACGGGCAGCAGGGTTTCCCATACGATCAGCTGGGATGATCCGTATCAATCCGACGCCGACTATCACTGGCGCGTGTGCAAGAAATGCGGCGAGGCGGTCAACAAGAACAGGCACATTGCCGCCTGCGACAATCCCGACGTGTGCATGGAGTGCGGCGCGGCCTATGCCGGCGACCAGCTCAGCCATACGATCGACTGGGACAACTACAAGTACGACGAAACGCACCACTGGCGCGTTTGCACCAAGTGCGGCGCGGCGGTGAACAAGAGCGAGCATCGCGCCGCCTGCGACAACCCCGGCGTGTGCGTAGAGTGCGGCGCGAGCTACGGGGGCAGCAACGTCAGTCACAGCTATGACGATGACGCTCCGTATGAGACCGACGCGACCTATCACTGGCGCGTGTGCACCAAGTGCGGCAGGGTCATCAACAAGAGCGAGCACCGCGCCGCCTGCGACAATCCCGGCGTGTGCGTGGAGTGCGGCGCGGCCTACACGGGCGGCAGAGTTTCCCATACGATCAACTGGGACGAACCGTATCAAACCGACGCCACCTCTCATTGGCGCGTGTGCACGAAGTGCGGCGAAGCGGTCAATAAGAACGAGCACCGCGCCGCCTGCAACAACCCCGGCGTGTGCGAGGAGTGCGGCGCGGCCTATACGGGCGGCAACGTCAGTCACAGCTATGACTATGACGATCCGTATGAATCCAGCCCCGACTATCACTGGCACACGTGCAAGAGGTGCGGCGCGGTGGTCAACAGGGGCAGGCACTACGCGCTCTGCGACAACCCGAACGTGTGCGCGGTGTGCGGCGAGGCCTATACGGGCGACAATGTGCAGCATGACTGGGAATCCCCCTATCAGTCCGACGCCGAGTACCACTGGAAGGTTTGCGCCCGCTGCGGGGAAACCTTCAACAAGGACAAGCACCACGCCGCCTGCGACAACCCCGGCGTGTGCGCGGAGTGCGGCGCGGCCTATACGGGCGACAGGGTTTCCCACAGGTACGACGGCGAACAGCCCTACCAGACCGACGCCAACTATCACTGGCGCGTCTGCTCCGGGTGCGGCGCGATCATCAACAAATCGGAACATAACGCTTCCTGCGACAACCCCGGCGTGTGCAGGACCTGCGGCGTGGCCTATACCGGCGGCAACGTCTCGCACACCTTCGATTACGATGCCCCCTATGGATCCGACGCCGTTTACCACTGGCGCGTCTGCTCGGTCTGCGGCCAGGCCGCGGAAAAAGACCGGCATTACGCCACCTGCGACAATCCCGGCGTGTGCGCGGTGTGCGGCGCGGCCTATACCGGCGACCGTGTGGATCACGAGTGGGATTCCCCCTATCAGTCCAACGCCGAGTACCACTGGAAGGTCTGCTCCCGCTGCGGGGAAACCTTCAACAAGGACGAGCACTACGCCGCCTGCGACAACCCCGGCGTGTGCGCTGAGTGCGGCGCGGCCTATACCGGCGGCAACGTGAGCCACAGCTACGACTGGGACACCCCGTTTGAGCACGACGAGACCAGCCATTGGCGCGTGTGCCTCAAATGCGGCCAGCAGGTCAACAAAAACGAACATTGGGCCTGGTGCGACAACCCCGGCGTGTGCACGGAGTGCGGCGCGGCCTATACGGGCGGCCATGTGGAACACGACTGGGATTCCCCCTACCAGTCCGACGGCCAGT
The DNA here is from genome assembly GCA_017620115.1 of Clostridia bacterium. GTDB lineage: Bacteria > Bacillota > Clostridia > Christensenellales > Aristaeellaceae > Firm-10. Next base: position 1,985 of record JAFZRB010000405.1, read on the forward strand.
ACCACTGGCAGGTATGCTCCCGCTGCGGAGAAGTGTTCAACAGAAACCAGCACGTCGCCGCCTGCGATAACCTCGGCGTGTGCGAGGAGTGCGGCGCGGCCTATACCGGCGACAACATGAGCCATTCCTTCAACTGGCGGGATTATAAGCACGACGAAAACAACCACTGGTTCGTCTGCGAGAAGTGCGGCGAGGTGATAAACAAGGAGGAGCACTATGCCGCCTGCGATAACCCCGGCGTGTGCGCGGCGTGCGGCGAGGTCTATACCGGCGACAACAGGAGCCATTCCTACAACTGGCGGGATTACAAGAGCGACGAGAACTACCACTGGCACGTCTGCACCGCGTGCGGCGAGGTGGTTTACAGGTCTCAGCATTACGCCATGTGCGACAATCCCGGCGTGTGCGCGGAGTGCGGCGCTGTCGGCGCGTTCAGGATCAATCACGTATGGGATTCGCCGTATGGCTATAACGAGACCGATCACTGGAAGATTTGCATAAGCTGCGGCGAGGTGTTCGATATGTCCGAACACTATGCCGCCTGCGACAATCCCGGCGTGTGCCTGGAGTGCGGCGCTTCCGTCACCGGCGCCAGACTCCAGCACGACTACGATTCCCCGCTCCAGCACGACGCGGAGCATCATTGGCGCGTGTGCGTCAAGTGCGGCGAGGTCTTCAATAACAACGAGCATTCCGCCCGCTGCACCAACCCCGGCGTGTGCTACCTCTGCGGCGAGGTCTACACGGGCGAGAACCGCACGCACGGCTACACCGGCGTGTACCTCAGCGAGGGCATGTATCACTGGACGATCTGCCCGGACTGCGGCGAGGTCTGCTACAAGGAGCTGCACTATGTCGAACTGAGTAACCCGGGTGTGTGCTCACAGTGCGGCGCGCCGTTCAACGTGACCGGCTTCACTTATGTGAAGACGAACAAATACCACATGATGCTGACGATCGACGGCGCGATCGACACCACGGCGACCGGCCTCATCAACGACCCGGCCAGCCCCGCCGACTGGTATTACTGCGTGGAAGGCGTCGTGCTGACCGACGTGACCGGCCTGGTGGATTATGACGGCGCGTGGTTCTATGTGTCCAAAGGCCATCTGGAGACCACCTTCGCCGGCATCGTCGAATACGACGGCGGACGCTTCCTCGTGGCGGCGGGCCGCATCCTCACCGAGGTGCAGGGCCTCAACCAGGATCCCGTGACCGGCGCGTGGTTCTACTACGGCGACGGCATGATCCAGGCGCAGTACACCGGCCTCGCCCAGTACGACGGCGCGTGGTTCTACATCGTGGAGGGCAGGCTCGCCGAGGACTTCACCGGCGACGTCGGCTACGACGGCCACATGTTCCACGTCGAGAACGGCCAGATGGTCGCGCAGATCAGCTGACCTTCTGAAACAAGCGACAGACACAGCGACGCGCCGGAGGGCCGAGGCCCTCCGGCGCGGTTTTATGCGGCTTGTCAGTCCGTGAGCTTCACGGGATTGGGCAGGTGCTGGGAGTACAGCCTGATCTTGTCGAACACCCGCTTCCGGCCGTCGGGATCCTCGATGGGCGTGGGCTGGTAGTTGTTGCTGACGCCGTTCGGATCGGAGGTGATCCGGCAGGGAATGACGGTGAAGCCGCTGTCGAGCAGCTTGCCGGACATGGGGTTGACGACGAACTCATGCTGATAGATGAAGGTGTCCATGTCGGCGGGATTCGACTTGCCGCCGAAGCAGAAGTTGCCCAGGCTGTACACGATGTTGACGCCGTTGTATTCCTCGATGCCGTTGACGATGTGCGGGTGATGGCCCACGACCAGATCCGCGCCCAGGTCGACGGCCAGCCGGCCCCAGGTCTGCTGCTTTTCGGTGGCGTAGTATTCCAGCTCGGTGCCCCAGTGGATGGACACGACGAGCACGTCGCACAGCTCGCGCATCGTCTTGACGGCGGATTCAAACTCGTCCTGCGGCGTGGTCCAGTAGTTGAAGCCCAGGAAGCCGAAGCGCACGCCCTTCACGTCCATGGTGCAGGTGTAGCCGTAGCCGCAGAAGCGCAGGCCGTTTTCCTCCAGCAGCCGCGCCATCTGCGCGATGCCCGCGTCGCCGAAATCGGTCATGTGGTTGTTGGCGATGTTGCAAACCTCCACGGAGGAGCAGGTGAGCATGTTCACGTATTCCGGCTTGCCCCGCATGATGTAGATTTTGTCCTCGCGCTGCAGGAAGTCGCTCGAGTCCGTGAGCACGACCTCCAGGTTCACCAGCGTGATGTCGTCCGCCTCAAAGATGGGGGCCACGTTGCGGAAGCAGTAGCCGTAGTCGACGGAACCGTCCTCGGCCAGCACCATGTCCGCGAAGCGCGCCTCGGAGGGGCCGCGCATGTCGCCGCCCAGCGTGCAGTCGCCCACGGCGGTGAGCACGATGGAAACCGGCTCGGGCGTGGGCTCGGGCGTCGGTTCCGGCGTGGGCTCCGGGGTCGGCGCGGCCGTGGGTTCGGCCGTCGGTTCGGGCGTGGGGGACTCGACGGGGAGCGGCGTGGGCGTGGCGGCAGGCTCCCGCGGCTGGTTCACACCATGCAGCAGCACGGCGCATACCGCCGCCAGCGCCGCCAGCGCGACGATTTCGATGATGGAAACGACGGTCTGCCTGCGCTTCCTGCGCCTGCGCTTTTCCGCCTTGCTGTGCCTGCCCATGAACGATTCCTCCGCTGACAAAGAAAGTATGAAAAGGGGATGTTTCCCCCGGCATCGCTGCCTATTTTGGTTTTTTCACGGAAAAATGTGGAAGATCGCAGCCCATGTCTCCTCTGAAAAGGCAATGCCGTCAACTAAAAAACCGAACATGGCAACAGACACGAAGAGCAGGTGCAGGGCGGCAGCCCTGCTCAGTATGGGGCGAAGCCCCATATCCATCTTTTTCCCCGTCCCCGCCAGAGCGGGGAAGGGGGAAAGGGGGAAGGGGCAGGCGCTGCATTGCGACGCCTGACTCATGGCTTTCATTGACGATGTTGCCCTTTCAGGGGAGCCCGGAAACCCACAACTTTTCGTAAAAAGTTCCTATTTTGCTATTTTATCAGTTTTTTTGCCATTTTGCAAGAAAAATGGTTTACTTTCCGGGGGAAGATAAGCTATAATAATAATAAGTGTATCTATCGGCCCGCGCATGCGCGCGCGCCGCCGTTTCTGAAGGAAGGGGTACGCGCGTGAGCGCTTTCAGGCCGACTGTGCTGACCAGCTCCATGCGGGTCATCGAGGCGAATTTCCGCATCGTTAGGGAGCGTTGCGGCGGCGGCGTCAAACAGATCGCCGTCGTCAAGGCCGACGCCTACGGGCACGGGCTTCTGCCCGTGTCGCGCCGCCTGCTGGCGGCCGGGGCGGCCGGCCTGGCCGTGGCCACCGTGGACGAGGCGGTCGTTCTGAGGGAGGCGGGCGTGGACGCGCCCATCCTCGTTCTGGGCGGCAGCTGCGACGACGCCCTGCGCGAGGCCGTGGCCCGCGGCGTCTCGCAGGCGGTGTACGACCGGCGCGCGCTTTCCGTGATGCAGGAGGAGGCGGCGCGGCTGAACAGGCCGGCGCTGGCGCATCTGAAGATCGACACGGGCATGTCGCGCATCGGCGTGCGCGGCGTACCGGCGCTTTCGGCGCTGCTGGAGGCCTGGCGGGACTGCCCGGCCGTGCGCATTGAGGGGCTGTTCACGCACTTCGCCCAGGCCGACACCGATCCGGCGTTCACCGCGCTTCAGAAATCGCGCTTCGACGAAGCGGCGCAGGCTGTTCGCCGCGCGGGGTATTCGCCGATGAGGCACGCCGCGGCCAGCACGGGCATCGCGCTGGGCCCGGATTACTGGTACGACGCCGTGCGGCCGGGCATCGTGCTTTACGGCGCCGAGGTGACGGCGCTGTTCCCGGGCATCCGGCCCGCGCAGCGGCTCACCACCCGCCCGGTGCGCGTCGAGTGGATCGACGAGGGCGACACCGTGGGCTACGGGCGCACGTTCCGGGCAGGCCGGCGCACGCGCGTGATGACGCTGCCCGTGGGCTATGGCGACGGCTATCCGCGCATCCTGAGCGGCAAGGCGGACGCGCTGGTATGCGGCCGCCGCGCGCCGCTGATCGGGCGCGTGTGCATGGATCAGCTGATGGTCGACGTGACCGACATACCGGAGGCGTCCATGGACAGCGAGGCGGTGCTGCTGGGCGAGCAGGGCGCGGAGCGCATCACGCCGGACGAACTGGCGGCGCTGGCCGGCACGATTCCGTATGAAATCATGCTGGGGTTCAGCGGCAGAGTGACGAAAAGGGAGACTGACTGATGACCAGGGAAGAAATTCGAAGCGAAGTCAGGATAAAGAGAAAGAAGGTCAGCGGCATTCAGGTGGCGGAGATGTCGCTGCGCGTCTGCGAGAAGATCGTGAAGCTGCCCGAGTACATCCGCGCCCGGCGCGTGCTGTGCTACGCGGCCATGCCGGACGAGGTTCAGACGCGGGGCCTCCTGTGGGCCATCCGGCACAGCGGGCGCGAGCTCTTCATGCCCGTCGCCCGGGGCGGCGGCTCCATGGACGCCGTGCGCGTGACCGACGACACGCCCATGAAGCCCGACGTCTTCGGCATCGAGACGCCCGTGTCTGACGACGTGCTGCCGCCGGAGGAGCTGGATCTCGCGCTGGTGCCGGGCATCGCTTTCGACCGCAGCGGCAACCGCCTGGGCTTCGGCAAGGGCTATTTCGACCGGTTCCTGGCCCGCTGCCGCTGCCCGGCCATAGGCCTGGCGTATGAGCTGCAGCTGGTCGACGCCATAGACGCCCGGCCGCACGACGTGCCCATGGATAAGATCGTGACCGAGGCGGCCGTGTATGTCTGCCCGGCCGCCGAAAACAGATAAAATACAGATGTGGGAAGTGAAGTGCCATGAAAGTCAGTTTGGGTTACGCGGCGAGAACCTGGGGTATTTACGCGGTGATGATGCTTTTGTGCCTGCTGTTCCTGGCGGGTTCGGCCGGCTCGGTCGTCATGATCATCCTGAACATCATCCTGCTGGCCGGATTCCTGCTGGTGGCGTTTAACGAAGGCGCGTATAACGGCGAAAGGGCCTGCACGCTGGAGGTCACGCTGGAGAAGCAGCTCAAGGAAGGCCGCGCGGTGGACGAAAAAACGAAAATGCAGGTGTTCAGCCGCAAAACCGGCGTTATGATGCTCATTATCTGCCTGGCGCCGTTCCTGCTGATCAGCGCGCTGAACCTGGCCGTGGCGCCGCTCTATCCGGAGGTGGAAACAGCCGCGGAGGAGACCGAGCGCGAGCCCTTCACCTACGATTACGACGCCGTTGAAAACGCCGGGGAAACCAGGGTGAACGTCGTCAACATCGCGGCCCGCATGGTCTACATGCCCTATGTGTTCAGCTATTCGATGGTATCATCGAACACGCTGAATTTGCTGTTCCTGCTGTACGCTTTCCCGGTGCCGCTGGCCGCGTTCGCGGGCTACATGAGCGGCCCCGCCATGCGCCAGAAGAAGCTGAAGGACATCGCGCTGGGCAAAAAGCGCAAGATGCGCAACCTGAAGGTCAACCGCAGGAAAGCGCCGCGCGGCCCCAAGGCGGAAGTGTAATTTATGCGCATCATCGCAGGCGAGGCGCGCGGACGCCGCCTGTTCGCGCCGGAGGGCGACGAGACCCGTCCCACGGCCGACCGCGTGCGCGAGGCGCTGTTCAACATCATCCGCGCCGACGTGGAGGACGCCGTTGTGCTCGACCTGTTCGCGGGCTCGGGCGCGCTGGCGCTGGAGGCCATCAGCCGGGGCGCGGGAAGCGCGGTGCTGTGCGACAAATCGCCGCGGGCCGTACGCGCGATCCGGCGCAACATCGAGCTGATGCGCGCGCAGGACAAAACGACAGTCGTCGCGGGCGACTGGCAGAAAGCGCTGAGCGCGGGCGGCGAACGCTTCACGCTGGTGTTCCTGGATCCGCCCTACCGCATGACGGCGGTGTACGCGCAGGCGCTGAACGCGCTGCACGGGGCTGGACGGCTGGCGAACGGCGCGCTCATCGTGATGGAGCACGACGCGGGCAGCCCCGTGGAGGGGATAGAGCCGCCCTTCGCCGTGGTGGACACCCGCAGATACCGCGATACCGCGATCACGCTGGCGAGAGTGGAGGAGGATACGCGATGAGCACATGTCTTTTTCCCGGCAGCTTCGATCCCCCGACCATGGGGCACGTCGACCTGATCCGCCGGGCGGCGAAGCTGTTCGACAGGGTGATCGTGGCGGTGATGGTGAATCCGGACAAGAGGCCCATGTTCACGGCGGCGGAGCGCGTGGCGCTGCTCGGGAAATGCGTCGCCTCCCTGCCGGGCGTCGAGGTGTGCGCGGGCGAGGGGCTCACGCTCGAGCTGGCGCGCGAAAAGGGCGCGGACGTGCTGCTGCGCGGCCTGCGCGGCGAGGGCGACGCGGGGCTGGAGGCGCAGCTGGCCGCGGCCAACCGCCATGTGGGCGGCATCGACACGCTGGCGCTGTTCACCGCGCCGGAATACGGCTACATCAGCTCGAGCATCGTGCGCGACGTGCTGCGGCACGGCGGTTCGCCGAGGGGACTGGTGCCGCCGGAAATCGAATCCATACTGCGGGAAAAAACGGCCGCACAGGGCCGATGAGGATAGAATCAAACACATGTTGAAGGGAGCGAATCAATATGCCCGATGAAAGGTACTATAAAGACGGACAGGACGACAATCGCCTGAATGAGGACGCGGCCCCGGCGGGCTATGGGGACGACTACGACGCTCAGGAAGAAATCCAGGAGGATACCGAGCTCGACCGCCTGCTTGATTTCCTCGTCAAGACCATCACCTCCGCGCCCGCCGTGCCGCTGAGCAGCGGCAAGCGCATGGTGTCCATGCAGATGTGCCTGGATATCGTCGAGGACATCCGCAACTGCCTGCCCGACGAGGTGCGTTACAGCGCCGAGATCCTGAAGCGCCGCGACCGCATCATTCGCGACGCCCAGAGCACCGCGGATTCCAAGACGCAGGCCGCCGAGGCCCGCGCCAACGCCGCCCTGGACGACGCCAACCGGCGCGCGCAGGAGATCGTGAACAGCGCCGAGGATCGCGCCGCGGACATCCTGGAGGAGGCCGAAAACCGCGCCCGCGCGATGATCGAGCAGTCCGAGATCACCCGCCTGGCCCACGAGGAAGCCGACAGGGTGTGCGAAGAAGCCCGCGCCGAGGCCAGCGACATCAAGCTGGAGGCCTCGAGCTATGCCGAAACCCTGCTGCAGGGCCTGGCGAGCGACGTGCAGTCCACCCTGGACGCCGTTCACGACAGCCTCACGAGGCTGGCCGGCGGGCGGTAACGCCCCGCGGCGGATTGAATCGCATCGCATAAACGCTTCCCATCGGAATCCAGTCTGGCCGGTGGGAATTGTTTTGCGCCGCAAAAAGGAGGAAACGCGATGGCCATGGATTTCGCGCCGCTGGGCGCTTTTCTGGATTCGCTGATCGACCGCGGCATTCCCGGCGTGGATGCGGCGGTGATGCGCGGACACGAGGTTTTATACCGCCATCAGGCGGGCTGGCGCGACCGTGAGGCCGGCGAAAAGATGCGCGGCGACGAGCTGTATTTCATGTATTCGTGCAGCAAGCCGGTCACCGTTACGGCGGCGATGCAGCAGTTTGAGCGGGGACGCTTCCTGCTGAACGATCCGCTGTACGAGTATCTGCCGGAGTTTCGCGACATGCTGGTGAAGGACGCCGACGGGAATCTCCTGAAGGCGAAGCGGCCCATCCTCGTGAAGCACCTGTTCAGCATGACGGCCGGCTTCAATTACGACCTGCGTTCGCCCTCCGTCGAGGCCATGAAGGCCGAAACGCGGGGCCGCTGCCCCACGCGCGAGCTGGCGCGCGCCATCGCGAAGGAGCCGCTCAGCTTCGAGCCGGGCGCGCACTGGCAGTACAGCCTGTGCCACGACGTTCTGGCGGCGCTGGTGGAGGTTGTTTCCGGCGAACGGTTTTGCGACTACGTGAAGGCGCATATCTTCGACCCGCTGGGCATGACCCGCAGCGCCTTCCACATGACGCCCGGCAGCGAAGGCGAGTTTGCCGCGCAGTACCGCTACAGCGACGAGCGGCGCGCGGCCGAGCGGATCCCGCTGGGCGCGGAGCACATACTGGGCCCGGAGCACGACAGCGGCGGCGCGGGCGTTATTTCCTGCGTGGACGACTACGCCCGGTTCGTCGACGCCATGGCCTGCGGCGGCGTGGGCGCGACGGGCGAGCGCGTGCTGAGCGAGGCGGCCATCGGCCTGATGCGCGAAAACCAGCTGGGCGAGGTTCAGATGCGCGATTTCAACTGGGGCCAGATGGCGGGTTACGGCTACGGCCTGGGCGTGCGCACGGCGATCGACCGCGCCGCGGGCGGCGTGATGAGCCCCGTTGGCGAGTTCGGCTGGGGCGGCGCGGCGGGCGCTTACGTCATGATCGATCCGATCAACCGCCTGTCCGTGTTCTACGCCCAGCACATGCTGAACAACATGGAGCCCTATGTGCACCCGCGCATCCGCAACATCGTCTACGGATGTCTGTGAGGCGGCGCATCAGCACGACGGGAGGATGAGTCTATGACGAAGCAGCTGGCGCTGCTCTACAACGTGGCGGGAAGCCGCAGAAAGCAGATCGAAATGCTGGCCGCGATCCTGAATATCAAAACGAAGACCGTGGCGCCGAGCGAATACGGCGTGAGCGTGGGCGCGCTGTGCGGCCTGGAGGAGTATGAGGACGCCCCGCAGGGCCTGTGGAACGATTTCGACGAGGAAATGATGGTTATGGCGTTTTTCCCGCAGCCGCTGATCCAGCGCTTTCTGGACGCCTTCCGCCAGACCGGCGTTCCCTCCGTGCGTCTCAAAGCCGTGCTCACGGGCGTGAACAGCCGCTGGAATTCCTGCCAGCTGCGCGCGGAGCTGCTGCGCGAGGAAGCGGCCTTCCGCGCGCGCGACGGCCGGCCTTCGCAGTAATTCGACAGGGCGTTTGAATCCCCATTCCCGTGAAACGCGGGGATGGGGATTTGTCCGTCGGGGGCTCTTTTTGCGCGGAAGGAATGAGCATCGCGTTCGGTGCGTTTGCGCAAGGAATTATCAGTTATGACAGATTTCTGCGCAAATACTGTGCCGTCGGTTATCATAAGTTGCTATTTTGGGAATCGCCAGGACGCTTTCGTCAATCTGCGCCTTGACATGAAATGATACGAAAGATATAATAAAATCAAATACTGTCGATCTGCGGGCGCGCGTTTCCGGGCGGCGGCCGGAGCGCCTGGGCCCGAATACTCGCTGAAGGGTGGAAGAAACAGACCGATGAAGAAGAAATTTGGCGCGCTGATCGGAATTCTGTGCGTGGCGGCCGTGATCGCCCTGATTGTGCTGCTGAACGGCGGCAGCCAGAGCTTCGAGGCGAAATACAGGGACGTAAATCTTTCCACCGACATCACCGGCATCGGCCGCGGCGACACCTACGCAGGTTATCTGGCGGCCCACGCCGGCGCGGCGAAGGCCGTCGAGGCCGTTTCCGTCGACGTGACCGGCTTTGAAGGCGAGGCCGAGCTCCGCCCGGACGAGAGCGGCGCGCCCTGCGTATACACCGCGGACGGCTCCCGCGTCACCTGGACGGCGGTCGTGCCCGAGGACGGATTCTACAACATCCTGATCGACTATCTCACCGTGGCCTCGCGCGGCGTGGACATCGAGCGCGAGCTCTACATCAACGGCGAGCTGCCCTTTGCCGGCGCGGCCCAGCTGGTGTTCACGCGGATGTGGATGGACGGCGGCCCCGTGCGCAGGGACAACCAGGGCAACGACATCCGCCCCACGCAGATCGAGCTGTTCGACTGGCAGACGGCCTACTGCCGGGACGACATGGGCTATGAGGTCGAGCCGTATCAGTTCTTCTTCAAAAAAGGCGAAAACGCGGTGACGCTGGTCGCCGTGAACGAGCCCATGGTCATCCGCGCCATAACGCTCACGCCCGTCCGCGAAAAGAAGACCTACGCGGAATACGTCGCCGCACAGCCTGACGCCGCCATGACCGACGCCGCCAAAGCCTGGCAGCTGACCGTGCAGGGCGAGGACGCGCAGCTGCGCTCGTCGCCGTCGCTGTACGCGCGCTACGACCGCTCCTCCTCCGATACGGAGCCCTACAGCGTGACCAGCACCGTGCTCAACTGCATCGGCGGCGACGCCTGGAACAACGCGGGCCAGTGGATCCAGTGGGCGTTCGAAGTGCCGGAGGACGGCTGGTACACCATCACCGTGAAGGCGCGCCAGGCCTATCAGCGCGGCGCGCTGTCCTGCCGCAGCGTCTACATCGACGGCGAGATCCCCTTCGACGCGCTGGATTCCGTTTCCTTTGATTATTCCTCCTCGTGGAAGATGATGACGCTCTCCGACGAGCAGGGAACGCCCTATAAATTCTATCTCTCGAAGGGCGGGCACACCGTGCGCCTGGAGGCCACGCTGGGCGAGATGGGCCCGGTTCTCCAGCGCATCGAGGACAGCCTCTACCGCCTGAACCTCATCTACAGAAAAATCCTCGTTCTCACCGGCGTGAACCCCGACCGCTTCCGCGATTACAACATCGCGCAGGTGTATCCGGAGGTTCTTACAGCCATGGATCTGGAGAGCAAGCGCCTTTATAAAATCGTGGACGACACGGTGGCCGTGGCCGGACAGAAGAGCGACCGCGTGGCCGTGGCGCAGACGCTGGCCGTGCAGCTGGAGGGCTTCGTGGCGCACAACGAGCGCATCACCCAGTCGTTCGGCAACTTCAAGGACAACATCACCAGCCTGGGCACGGCCATGCAGAACATGTCCGAGACCAAGCTGGACGTCGATATGCTCATCATCGGCGGCGAGAACGCCCAGGTGCCGAAAACGCACGACGGCTTCTTCTCGAAGCTGGCCCACGAGATCCGCTCCTGCGTGGCCTCGTACTTCGTGGACTACAACTCGCTGGGCGACAAATACGACGAGGACGGCGCGGACGACCTGATCGAGGTCTGGATCGTGACCGGCCGCGACCAGAGCACCATCCTCAAGACCATGGTGGACGACACCTTCACCCCTTCCTCCGGCATCCGCGTGAACGTGAAGCTGGTGGTGGCGGACACGCTGCTCACCGCCGTGGTGGCGGGCAACGGCCCGGACGTGGTGCTGTCGGTGGGCACATGGTTCCCCGTGAACTACGCCATGCGCAACGCCGTGGAGGATCTCACGCAGTTTTCCGATTTCGACGAGGTGGTTTCGCCCTTCTATCCGAGCGCGCTGACGGCGCTGCGCTACAACGACGGCGTGTTCGCGCTGCCGGAGACGCAGGAGTTCTCCGTGCTGTTCTACCGCGAGGACGTATTGGAGGAGCTCGGCCTCACGCCGCCGGAAACCTGGGACGACCTGATCGCCATGCTGCCCACCATCCAGGGCAACAACCTCTCGGTGGGCGTGCCTTACCCGGACATCACCACCGTCGATATGTCCGTGTTCAACTCGCTCATCTATCAGCACGGCGGCGCGATCTACGACGCGGAAAACAAGAAGACCCTCATCGACAACGAGAGCGGCGTCGCGGCGTTCGAGCTGTACACCTCCCTCTTCAACGACTACGGCCTGCCCACGGTGTTCGATTTCAAGAGCCGCTTCCGCTCCGGCGAGATGCCGATGGGCGTGGCGAGCTACAGCGTCTACAACACGCTGGTGGTGTCCGCGCCTGAGATCCGCGGCCTGTGGGACTTCACGCTGTTCCCCGGAACGACGCAGGAGGACGGCTCCGTCGACCGCTCGGTGCATTCGCAGGGCGTCTGCTGCATGATGATCGCCACGGATGACCAGGCCGTCAAAGACAACGCATGGACGTTCATGAAGTGGTGGGTCAGCACGGACGTGCAGGTGCGCTTCGGCCGCGAGCTGGAGAGCGTTCTGGGCTCCTCCGCGCGCTACGCCACGGCCAACCGCGAAGCGCTCGACCAGCTGGCCTGGAGCGCCTCGCAGCTGAGCGTGCTGAAGGAGCAGATGGCCTGGGCCGTGGGCTTCCGCGAGATCGCCGGCGGCTACTCGACCACCAGGCACATGACCAACGCCATCCGCCGCGTGATCAACGACAAGGACGACGCGCGCGAGACCATCCTGAGCTACGCCCGCACCATCGACGAGGAAATCACCGCCAAGCGGCAGGAATTCGGCCTGCCGGTGGACTGAGCGGAGAGGAAGAGAGGAGGAAACGCCCGTGAGCTCGTTCATTGCGAAATATGCGCGCCTTAAGAGGGACGGCTTCAGATACAATCTCGCGAAGGCCAGGAGGATGAAGGTCTGCTATCTGTTCCTGGCGCCTTACGCGATCCTGTTCTTCGCCTTCTTCATCCTGCCGATCCTCTCCTCGATATACTACAGCTTCACCTACTACAACATTTTGGAGCCCCCGAAATTCATCGGTTTCAAGAACTACATCAACCTCATCCTGCAGGACCAGGTGTTCCTCACGGCGGTGAAAAACACCTTCCTCATCGCCATCATCACCGGCCCTCTGGGCTACATCCTCTCGTTCCTGTTCGCGTGGTTCATCAACGAGCTGCCCCGCTGGATCAGGACCATCGCCATGGTGGTGTTCTACGCGCCCTCCATCGCGGCCAACGCCTTCGCCATCTTCCTGATCATCTTCCGCGGCGACGCCTACGGCTACCTGAACTCGTTCCTGCTGCAGTTCGGCGTCATCAACGCGCCGCAGCTGTGGCTGAGCGACCCGAGATACATCATGCCGGTCATCATCGTCGTCATCCTGTGGATGAGCATGGGAACGGGCTTCCTGTCGTTCGTGGCCGGCCTGCAGGGCGTCGACCGCAGCATGTACGAGGCCGGCTACGTGGACGGCGTGCGCAACCGCTGGCAGGAGCTGTATTACATCACCCTGCCCAGCATGAAGCCCATGCTGCTGTTCGGCGCGGTCATGTCCATCACCCAGGCGTTCAACGTGTGCGACGTGCCGCGGACGCTGGCGGGCTATCCCAGCACGGACTACGCCGCCCGCACCATCGTGACGCACCTGTTCGACTATGGCTTCTCGCGGTTTGAGATGGGCTACGCCTCGGCCATCGCCACGGTGCTGTTCCTCATCATGATCCTGTGCAACAAGGTAATCCAGAGCGCGCTGAGGAAGGTGGGCACATGAGACGGAAGCAGCAGGTTCGGCACATCGTTCAGCCGAAAAACAAATCCCGCGCGGAGCAGCTGAGGTTCCTGGCGGAGCTGCACGGCGAGATCCCCGAGAAGCCCCGGCGGCAGACGCTCAACGTGAAGAAGTTCCTCATCGTCTCCGCGATCGTGATCGCGGTGTCGCTGGCCGTTGTGTTCTTCGCGGGCTACCGGCTGCGGGCCATCGACGTTTACAACCAGCAGGTCGAGCTGACCGGGCAGGGAACGATCAACACGTCCACGCCCATTTATACCATCCTGCGCGCCGTGGCGCTGATCGAGCTGGGCATCTACGCCGTCTACGCGATCATCCGGCTGCTGGCGCCCAGGCGGCGCAAGCCCAACCGCTCCATCTGGGGCGATATCGGCATCTACCTGATGCTGTCGATCGTGGCCGTGGCCATGGTCTTCCCGCTGGTGTTCTCCGTCTGCTCGGCGCTGAAGCCGCTGGACGAGCTGTTCCGGTTCCCGCCGCGCGTGTTCCCGCAGCACGTGACGCTGGATAACTTCAGCGACCTCATGGTGACGATGAGCCAGAGCTGGGTGCCGTTCATGCGCTATCTCACCAACACCGTGTTCATCACGCTGGCGGGCACCTTCGGCCACGTGGTCATCGCCTCCATGGCGGCGTTCGTGCTGGCGAAATACGATTTTCCCGGCGGCCGCGCCTTCTTCGACCTGGTCGTCACGGCGCTGATGTTCTCGGGTTATGTCACCGGCATTCCGAACTACATCATCATGAGCCGCCTGAAGATGATCGACACCTACTGGGCGGTCATCCTGCCCGCGTTCGCGGCGCCGGTCGGGCTGTTCCTGATGAAGCAGTTCATGGAGGGCCTGCCCACCGCGCTGATCGAGGCGGCGCACCTGGACGGCGCGGGCGAGTTCCGCATCTTCTGGGAGATCGTCATGCCGAACGTGAAGCCCGCTTGGCTCACCATCATCATCTTCTCCGTTCAGAACCTGTGGAACACCAACGCGGCCACGGTCATCTATTCGGAGGAAAAGAAGACGCTGGTCTACGCGCTGCAGCAGATCCAGGCCGGCGGCGTCGCCCGCGCGGGCCAGGCCGCGGCGGTCACGGTCATCATCATGCTGGTGCCCGTCACCATCTTCATCCTGTCGCAGAGGCAGATCCTGGAAACCATGGCCAGCTCCGGCCTCAAGGATTGAGCGGGGAGGGAAGCATATGAGAGAGAAACGCATGCTCCTGCCCGCGCTGCTGACGGCGCTGCTCCTTCTGGCGGCTTCGCTTTCGCCGGCTTTCGCGCTGGACGGTTACGACTACACCTATACCTACAACTACGATTTCTGGGGCGAGCTGCGCGAGTCGCCGGACGTGTACCGCGTGGAGAAGGTCGTCAACTACCGCGACATCGGCCTCGACGCGCCGATGAAAACGCCGCAGAGCCTGTTCGTGGACGGCGACGACCTGTATGTGTGCGACACGGGCAACAACCGCATCCTGCACCTGCGCCGCAAAGGCGACGGTTTCTCGCTGGTGCGCGTGATCGACGAGGCGAAGGGCGCGACGCCGTCGGCCTTCAGCGCGCCGTACGACATCTTCGTGGACGCGGAGGGGCAGATGTACGTCTGCGACCAGGGCAACAACCGCATCCTGAAGATGGACAGGGACGCGAACTACATCATGTCGTTCGTCAAGCCGACCGACGAGACCTTCACCCAGTCCATCGCCTTCCTGCCCACGAAGCTTGTGGTGGACGTGGCGGGCCGCGTGTTCGCGCTGTGCAAGAACGTGAACAAGGGCCTGGTGAAATACGAGCCGGACGGCACGTTCACCGGCTTCATCGGCGCCAGCGAGGCGCGCTTCAACTGGTACGACTACATCTGGAAGCTGCTCTCCACCAAGGAGCAGCGCGCCCAGCAGGCGAACTTCGTGCCCACCGAATACGAGAACATCTATATGGACTCGAAGGGCTTCATCTTCGCCACCATCGCCACCTTCGAGGAGGGCGACGTCGAGAACACCAAGCCCATCCGCCGCATCAACTCCATCGGGTCGGACATCCTCATCCGCAACGGCGAGGCGGTTCCCATCGGCGATCTGGACTGGGACGACGCCAACGAGATCAGCGGCCCTTCCCGGCTGGTGGACATCACCGTGTTCGAAAACGGCATCTACGTGGCGCTCGACCGCGTGCGCGGCCGGCTGTTCGGCTACGATACGCAGGGCCACATGCTGTGGGCCTTCGGCGGCCCGGGCGGCTCGGACGGCTACTTCAAGCGGCCCACCTCCGTGGAGCATATGGGCTACGACCTGCTCGTTCTGGATCAGCAGGAGGCGTCCATCACGCTGTTCACCCCCACCGATTACGGCGCGATGATCTACACGGCCACGGAGCAGTATCTCAAGGGCTTTTACGATGAATCCGCCGAAAGCTGGCGGCAGGTGCTCGCCCGCAACGGCAACTACGATCTGGCCTACATCGGCATCGGCCGCGCGCTGCTCCGCGAGGATCAGTATAAAGAAGCCATGCACTGCTTCGAGGTGGCGCGCGATTCAAAGAACTACGGCGAGGCGCTGCGGCTCTACCGCAAGGTGTGGGTCGAGGAAAACGTCAACTGGATCTTCCCGCTGATCCTGGCGCTGCTTATCGGGCCGCTGCTGATCGGCCGCGTGAAGAGGATGAGAGCGGAGGTGAACGGACGATGACCAATACCTCCTGCGGAGCCGGGAGCAGGCATCCCGCCCTGACGCGCTATTTTGAAACCCTGCGCTACGCGCTGCACGTGATCGTGCGCCCGTTCGACGGGTTCTGGGATCTTTCGCGCGAGGGGCGCGGCTCTCTCGCGGCGGCGAACACCATCATCCTTCTGGCGCTCGTCACGCGCGTTCTGAAGCTGCAGTACACCTCCTTCCAGTTCCTGATCGTGCACTGGGAGAACGTGAACGTGCTGCGCGAGATGCTCTCCATCTATCTGCCGCTGCTCATCTGGTGCTGCGCCAACTGGTGCTGGACGACGCTGTTCGACGGAAAGGGCAGCTTCCGCGACGTTTACATGGGTATGGGCTACGCCGTCACGCCCTATGTGCTTCTGCAGCTGCCCATGATCCTGCTCTCCAACATCCTCACGGCGAAGGAGGGCGCGTTCTGGGGCGTGCTGCACATCGTGTCGCTCATCTGGTGCGCGGGCCTGTTTGTCGTGGCGATGATGCAGATTCACGATTTTTCCCTGGGGAAGACGATCCTGTTTACGATCATGTCGCTGTTCGGCATGCTGATCATCGTCTTTCTGCTGCTCCTGTTCTTCAGCCTGCTCAGCGACGCGGTAGGTTATTTCGTGGCGCTGTACAGGGAGATCATGTTCCGGATGAATTAGGAGGCGCGAGATGACGAAGACAAGAAGAGTGTGGATTCGGCGTCTTATCGCCTGCGCGGCGGCGCTGGCCGTCATCGCGGCGCTGCTGGTGTTCGTGTTCATTCCGATCTATTCCCGGTCGGACGAGCAGGATCTGAGCCAGGTGGTGCTGCGCAGCAACTCCGAGGTTGAGAAGAAATACGTGCTCGAAAACGACGAGCTGCTCTTCACGCTGAACGGCCAGACCACCCAGTTCACGCTGGAAAACAAGCGCACGGGGCATGTGTGGCGCTCCAACCCCGAAAACGCGGCCGGCGACCCCATCGCGCTCCCGGCCGAAAAGAACAAGATGCAGAGCACGCTGCTGCTGACCTACGCCACCAGCGACGGCGCGACGACGATGTTCGACAATTACGCCTACTCCATCGCCAACGGCGTTTACGACATCGAGGCGACGGACGAGGAGATCCGCGTGAACTACGTCGTGGGCAAGATCAGCAAGATCTACTTCGTGCCGGACGCCATCACCAAGGCGCGCATGGATCAGTTCACGGAAGGGCTGAGCAAGCGCGAGGTGGGCACGGTGCTGGATATGTATCAGCTCTTCGACCCGGCGAACAGCAAGGACGCCTCCAAGATCGCCGAGCTGCTCGAAACGTATCCCGATCTGGAAAACGAAGCCATTTACGTGATGCGCAACAACCAGAAGGAAAACAAGAAGACCAAGGTTGAGGCGCTCCTGGCGAAAAACGGCTACGACGGCGAGGAATACGCCTACGACCAGTCGCGCATCGCGGGCGAGAGCAGCCTGGCCGGCGCGGTGTTCAACCTGACGCTGGTCTATCGCCTGGAGGGCGGCGACCTGGTGCTGGGCATCCCCTACGAGGACATCCGCTACACCGCCAGCTATCCCATCATCACCGTGACGCCGCTGCCCTATTTCGGCGCGGCGGGCACGGAGGAGGACGGCTACATCATGGTGCCCGAGGGCGGCGGCTCCCTCATCCGCTACAACAACGGCAAGAACTCGCAGACCGCGTATTATTCCAACCTGTACGGCTGGGATTACGGCGCGGCGCGCTCGGTGCTCATCAACGAGACGCGCTCCGATTTCCCCGTTTACGCCATGACGGCCGGCGGGGAGGCGTTTCTGTGCCTGCTGGAGGAAGGCGCTTCGCTGGCCGGCGTCAACGCCGACGTGAGCGGCCGCAACAACAGCTACAACACGGCCAGCGCCACCTACACCGTTCTGCACAACGACCAGTACGACGTGTCCGCCAAGACTACGCAGCGCATCTACGTGTTCGAGCGCGAGCTGCCGGCCATAACGGCCACGCAGCGCTATCGCTTTGTGGATTCCAGCGACTACGTCGAGCTGGCCAAGGTATACGGCGATTATCTGACCGAAGCGCGCGGCCTTACGGCCCTGGACCGGGACGACGCGCCGCTGGTGATCAGCCTGGTCGGGGCGATCGAAAAGTCGGTCAAGCGCGGCGGCATCCCCATGACGGCTTCCGTGGCGCTGACGGACTTTTCCGACGCGCAGGCCATCGTCGAGGCGCTGAACGCCGCGGGGCTCGACGGCCTCGATATCCGCTATGAGGGCTGGGCCAACGGCGGCGTGGCGCAGCGCGTGTTCAGCCGGGTCGGCGTGGACGGCGAGCTGGGCGGCCGGAAGGGCCTCGAGCGCTTCGTGGAGGCGGCGCAGGGCGCGGGCAACACGGTGTATCTGGACGGCATGAGCATGTTCGCCTACCGCAGCGGCATCCTGCAGGGCTTCAACTACTTCTCGGACGCCGCCAAGCACACCACGCGCGACCGCGTGAAGCTCTTTCCCTATTCGCCGATCTTCTTCACCGAGGAGAAATGGCGCGACAGCTTCTACCTCGCCAAACCCGCCTACATCGAGCGCATGGCGCGGAATTTCGTCTCCGCGGCGGCGGACGTGAACGCCGGCGTGTCCTATCGCGACATGGGCTACCTGCTGAGCGGCGATTACGACCCGAGGGACATCACCACGCGCGAGGAGAGCCTGGCGCAGCAGCGCCGGATCCTGCTGGACGCCGCGGACGGGGGCCGCGCCGTCATGATCCGCAGCGGCAACGACTACGCGCTGGGCTGCGCGGACGTCATATCCGACATGGATCTGTTCGGCAACGGCTATTCCATCGTGGACGAGGACGTTCCCTTCTACCAGATCGCGCTGCACGGCCGCGTGAATTACGCGTCCGAATCGCTGAACATGACGGGCGACTGGGAAACCGCCCTGCTGCGCAGCGCCGAATACGGCTCCGGCATCGCCTTTACGTTCATGGCCGCCCCGGCCGACGAGCTGGTGGACACGCACTACACGCAGTACACCGGCGCCAGCTGGGACGCCGTGAAGGACGAAGCCGTCGCCATCCTCGTGAAATACCGGGAGGACATGCGCGGCCTGAACAGCCTGCGCATCGAAAACCATGCCTACCTGACCGGCGACGTGACCTGCACGACCTATGAGGACGGCACGCTGGTGTATGTGAACTTCGGCCATAAGGATTACAGGACCGGCCGCACGACGGTGCCCGCGCGCAGCTATCTCGTCGTGAGGAAGGGGGATGCCAAGTGAGCATGACAAAGAGCAGGAAGAAGCCCATGACGATCC
>JAFZRB010000406.1 GCA_017620115.1 Clostridia bacterium
CTCCTCTGCGGTCGCGACATCCAGAGCATGCTCGCCCCGCAATCCCTCAATAAAGAACTTCAGCTCGGTGTAATAAGCGCCCAGTGAAGAGATGTTGCCGCCGGCGTCGCTGTCCTGAGACAGTTCCTTAGGAAGCTCCGGATGGTAGGCTTCTCCCTCGTCGGGATACACCGTCAGCACGCCGCCGTCCAGCGTTACGGTGGCCTTTTCAAACTTCACGCGGAAGCCGGCTTTGAAGGAGAACGACCGGGGGAATTCCCACCCTGCCTGGATGCAGACGCCCACGTCTTTGCCGTAACCGTAGATCACATAAATCTGCTCGATCAGGCCGTTCTTGTCGCGATAGGCCTGAGCCCGCACGGTATCCGGTTCGCCCATCAGGTAGCGCATAAAATCCACATCGTGGACATGCATGTCTATGGCCACGCCGCCTGAGCGCTCCGGCTTGTGCAGCCAGCCCTCGCTGGACCAAGCGGGCCAGGCGCTGAGCCTGTGGAAGTCCCCGCACTGTATCCGGCCGAAGCAACCGGAATCCGCCGCTTTCTTCAGCCAGACGTATTCCGGCCAGAAGCGGATGACCTGGCCTACCTGAACCTGGCGTCCGGTCTCGTTTTTGACCTTCAGGATCTCATCCAGCTCATCCTCGCGGAAGCAGATGGGTTTCTCGACGAACACGTCGAGACCCTTCCGCATCGCCGCCACGGCGTGACAGACGTGGAGATCTGTGGGAAGGCAGATGTCCACCGCGGTAACGTCGGCCTGCTCAATCAGCGCCATGCCGGTCTCATAGATCTTGGCGCCGAATTTCCCGGCGACCTGCGCCGCGTACTCGGCGCGGGGATCCGCTACGGCGGTTACCTGAACGCCCAGCGCCTGATAACAGGCGGCGTGCATGCCTCCCATGAAGCCGCAGCCGATAATACCAATCTTAATCATCACAATTCACCCCTCACGATTCGCCCGATAGCTCCGGACGTATTGTAGATCTGCTGGTCGCTGCCCTGCCTGTACTGGGGGATCATCTCGCCGGTCACCCAGCCGTCATAGCCGATGTCGTCCAGCGCCCGGCGCACTTCGCGCCAGTTCACGTCGCCGGACAGAATGTCCACAAACCCGTTCAACCCGCCGGGATTGCGGCGATAGTCCTTCAGGTGCACCTTTTTGATGCGCTTGCCAAGGATGCGGATCCAGTGCTCCGGATAGCCTGAGGACAGCACGTTGCCCACATCGAAGTAACTTCCCACGTAGGGACTGGCCACCTTGTCGATGAAGTCCCTGAGCTCCAGCGGGGACAGCAGCATCTGATTCCAGACGTTTTCGATGCCGATGGAAACCTTCAGCTTTTCGGCCACAGGAGCCAGCTTCCGCATTTCCTCAAGCGCGCGGTCATAAGCCACGTCGTAGGGCACCACAGGCCGCTCCGGAACGAACTCGACCGCCACGCTGCCCGGAACCAGCAGGATGGTGTCCGCGCCCAGCGCCCTGGCGCATTCCAGCTCTCTCACAGCCACTTCGTGGGCGCGCCTGCGCTCATCTGGATCTTCCGAGGTAAACGAATATGTCCAGTAAAGTCCGCTCGCCATGCTGGGCAGCGCCAGTCCGAGGCGCTCCGCCCAATCCTTCAGGGCATTCAGCTGCGCGTCTGTAGTGTCCATGGTCAGATCACCCGAGCCGTCCAGCGTCAATTCAATGCCGTCGAACCCGGCATCTTTCGCCAGCGTCATCGCCTCGAACGCGCTCTTGCCGACGAACGACCAGTAACTGATAGACTTTTTCAAACTGCATCCCTCCCCGTTCCTCCTGCGCGCCATATGGATGGAACGCATCCTGTTTCCGTATCGCTCTTTTAATTATAACTTACATTTGTAAAATAGTTTTGCATTATCGGCCATATTATTTATAATATCGGATAATACACAGGGGTTTTTGTTTGTTTTTTGTTTGACTTTTTTTATGCCGGGCATTACAATAGAGACGGTGGGGGAAAGGATGTGAGTTTCGTGTTCCAGATGCATTCGCTGGAACTGATATACAGCGTGACGCATCTGGTCAATGCGTCCAGTTACCACATCCCCGCGCACTACACATCGCCGGGCGAGCGGCATGACTTCTGGGAACTTGTCTACGTCGACCGGGGCGAAGTGATCGTGTGGGCCAACGAGAACGAGTATCTGCTGAAGGCCGGTGAAATGGTTTTTCACCGCCCCAATGAGTATCACAACGTGCTGCCCTACTGCGGCAAACCCGCGGACATCATCGTCATCGCCTTTGTCTGCAAGAGCCCGCAGATGTCGGCGTTTGAACAGCGCTTCATCATGCTGGGCGGCGCGGAAAAAGACTGCCTGGCCCGGATCGTGAAGGAAGCGGAAAAAACATACGCCTTCTTTGAAAACAAACCGCCCGTGGTCAGACTGATCCGGCGGGAGGACGCGCCTACCGGCGCGGAACAGCTGATCCGCTGCGAGTTGGAGCAAATGCTGATATACATGCTTCGCCGCAACGAAAGCATTCCCATGAAGGTGCGCATACTGTCCTCCAACAGCGCCAACCACAACGCGGCGCTGACACAGCGGGCCGAGGATTTCATGCGTCAGCATTATGGGGAAAGGCTGACGCTGAAGGACATCGCCGCGAGCCTGAACATCAGCGTCTCTCAGCTGAAGCTGGTGTTCCGCGAACAGACCGGCACTTCGGTGATCGGCTACCTGACGGATCTGCGCATGAAGGAGGCCAAGCGCCTGATCCGCGAGAACCAGTATAACTTTACCCAGATCGCGGACATCGTCGGCTTTGAATCCATTTATTACTTTTCATCCCGGTTCAAACGGATCACGGGCATGACGCCCACCGAGTACGCACGCACGCTGCGGCAGTAAACAATGAGGTTTCAGGCGCCAGGAGGCGCTGATCAAAGGAATACAATTCAAGGAGGTATGATGATATGAATATGCTCGACACGCTGAAGGGTTCGTATTTTTCCGAGA
>JAFZRB010000407.1 GCA_017620115.1 Clostridia bacterium
ATCGGCGGCTGCTGCGGCAGCAACGCGGCCTACATCCGCGCCCTCGGAAAGCGGATTTTCGGCCGGTGACAAAACACTCATGAGGAGGCGCACGGCATGAACCACCGCGAACGCGTCAGGGCAGTGATGCACTATGAGAATTACGACCGCCTGCCCTGCGTGGCATTTGGCTATTGGGGTGAGACGCTAGACAAATGGGCGGACGAGGGCCACATTGCCCGCGAAACCGCCGAGCTGTACAAAAAGACCGGCGACAACGGCCCCGCCGACCGGGCTATCATGGATCAGCTGGGATTCGATTTCAGCTGGCAGAGCTGCGTCAGCGGCAGCAACACGCTCTTTCCCGGCTTCGAGCACAAGGTGCTCAGGGTGGAGGCGGACGGCTCTCAGATCGTCCAGGACGGCGTCGGCCACCTGGTGCGCGTCAAGCCGGGCATCCAGAGCATTCCCGGCGAGGTAGGCACGCTGCTCACCGGGCGCGAGGCCTGGGAAAAGGATTATCTGCCCCGGCTGCAGTACTGCGAGGAACGCATCCCGCGCGCCGAGTTTGAAAAGCTCCGCGATGAATCCGCGGCGCGCGAATATCCGCTGTGGCTGCACTGCGGCAGCTTGTACGGCAAGATCCGCGACATGCTGGGCGTTGTTGGGCTGTCCTACCTTCAGATGGACGACGAAGACCTGTACGCGGAGATCATCGACACCATGGCCAGCCTGGCGCTCAGGGTGGCCGAGGAAACGCTGAAAATCGGCATCCCCTTCGACGGGGCGCACTTCTGGGAGGACATCTGCTTCAAGAACGGCCCGCTGGTCAATCCCGATGTATTCGCCCGATATGTGGGCCCGCACTACCGGCGCTTCGCCGACCTGCTCTCGCGCTACGGCATCGACCAGATCTCCCTGGACTGCGACGGCTGCATCGACAAGCTGGTGCCCATCTGGCTGGAAAACGGCGTGAACACCATGTTCCCCATCGAAGTAGGCACCTGGAACGCCTCCATAGCGCCCTGGCGCGCAAAGTACGGACGGGCCCTGAAGGGCGTGGGCGGCATGGACAAGCGGGTATTTGCCCGCGATAAAGCCGCCGTGGAAGCCGAGATCGAGCGGCTCAAGCCGCTGGTCGATCTGGGCGGCTATATCCCCTGCCCCGATCACCGCATCCCGCCGGACGCCGAATACGCGCTGGTGGCCTACTACTGCGAGCGGTTCCGAAAGACATTCTGACCGACGTTTATCATCGCGTCTCGAAAGGATAAATCATATGCAGATTGGTTTCTCTCAGATCCGCATGGACGGGGAATTTGTGTTTCGCATGGGCGGCACCTTTGTCAGCTACACCAGCGCGGACTGCCAGCCCCACACGCCCCTGTACGCCACCGCGTGGGCGGTGAAGGCGGGGGAAAACAGTTTTATCTGGGCGTCCTGCGATATCGCCCGCTTCGCCAAGGAGGACGCGCTGGACATCCGCCGCGAGGTGGCCGCCGCCACCGGCCTCACGCCTGAGCAGGTGCTGATTTCCGCCACGCACGCCCACACAGGCCCTACCGCCAGGGCCAGCGTCTCCCCGTATTTTCCAACGGGCGACCTGTCATACTTTGAGAAAATCGCCGCCAAGACGGTGGAAGCCTGCCTGGCGGCCTGGGCGAATACCCAGGAAGCGGCCATGTCCTACGCCACCTGCGACGAGGACAAGTGCGTGCACAACCGCCGCTACCTGATGGAGAATGGGGAGAGCAAGATGCATCCCGGCGGACCCGGCTACCCGGGCCGGTTGATGAAGGAAGGCCCGGAGGATCCCCAGCTGCAGGCAGTCTGGTTTGTGGCGGAGGGCAAGCCTATCGGAATCATCGTCAACTACTCGTCCCACCCCTCCGTCATGTATGGGCTCAAATACGTCTCCGCCGACTATCCCGGCGTGATGCGCCGCGCCCTGCACGCGGTGTACGGCGACATTCCCGTGATGTTCCTGCAGGGCTGCGCCGGTAACCTGACGCCGTGCGATCACGAGCATGACGCCACCTGGGGAAAGGGCGTGGACGGCGCGGAACGCGTGGGCACGGTGCTCGCCGCCGACGTCATCCGGATGATCGCGCTGACGCGGGAGACGGAGGAAGTGACCGAAGTGCGCGTCCGGACGGACAGCGTGCGCGTCAACTACCGCGAGATCACGGAGGAAGACCAGCGAAAGAGCGACGAAATCTTCGCCCTGCTGGACTCGGACCACAAGGCGTTCGACGCGCTGGACGTCTCCGTGAAGGCGCTCGCCAACAAGATCCGCAACCTGCGTGACAAGCGCGCTGTCGCGCCGTACGAGGACATCCCCATCAGCGCCGTCCGCCTCAACGACCTCACGCTGGTGACCAATCCCGCCGAACTGTTCGTCGAGTATCAGCTGGACCTCAAGCAAAAGCTGGGCGGCCGGACGATCTGCGCGGAGCTGACCAATGGCGGCATCTGTTACGTGGCCTCGAAGCAGGGCTACCTGCTCAAGGGCTACGAGGTCAACGCCGGTTTCTATGACTATAACGCGGGGCAAACGATCGAGGACGCCATGCTCCGCGCCGCCAGGGAGGTAAGGGACTGAACAAGCGCCCTGCCGCCCTTCCGTTCCGTCAATGCCGGGAAGCCGCCCTTTAAAGACAGCGGCCTCCCGGTTTTATGGCCTGATCCTCCGGCTGCGCCGGGGGATAATTCTTTATTTACCTGCGTATACGGGAAACGCGCTTGACAACCGTTCCCCCGCCCGATACAATAGGCCCCATCAAATATAAACGGAGCGGTGCATTCATGAAAGACATCGTCGCGCAGGCCTTCGGCATCGGGGCGTTCATCGTCGCCATGCTCTCATTCCAGCAGAAGAAGCAGAAAACCATCGCCTTCATGCAGTTTGTCTCGTCCGCGCTGTTTACCGTCAACTACCTGATGCTGGGCGCGACGGTGGGATTCTGGCTGAATATCGTGGGCATGGTGCGCGGGCTGGTATTCTCGCAGCGCGAACGGCGCGAATGGGCGCGCCACATCGCCTGGCCCGCCGCCATGATCGCCGCGTGCGCGCTGATCGTGATGCTGAACGGGATCTCGCTTCTGAATATCCTGCCCGTCGTCGGCATGATCTTCTCAACACTGGCGCTGAGGGCGGAAAAGGCGAGCACGGTGCGTTTGCTGTCGCTGGGCAGCGTGCCCTGCTGGTTCATCTACAACTTCGCCTCCGGCACCATCGGCGGCACGCTCACCGAAATCGCAAACCTTGTCAGCATCCTGGTGGGCATGCTCCGGCTGGACCGGAAAAAGGCCAATACCGAAAAATAATATGCGCGGCGCTGTACTTTGCGCGCCGGATGTGATATGATAATGCCACATGGCAAACCTGAAGGGGGATACATCCGTGGAAAATACCGTTGAGAAGAAATCCACCAACTTCATTGAGGAATTCGTCGAGGCCGATCTCGCCAGCGGACGCACCGAAACCGTGCATACCCGCTTCCCGCCCGAGCCGAACGGCTATCTGCATATCGGCCACGCCAAGGCGCTGTGCATCGACTTCAGCATCGCGAAGAAGTACAGCGGCTTGTGCAACCTGCGCTTCGACGACACCAACCCGACCAAAGAGGACACCGAATTCGTGAACGCCATTCAGGAGGATATCCACTGGCTGGGCTACGACTGGGCGAACCTCTACTACGCCTCCGATTTCTTCCCGCGCCTGTTCGATATCGCGTGCGACATGATCCGCCGCGGCGTCGCCTATGTCGACGACCAGTCCGCCGAGGAGATGCGCAAAAACCGCGGCACGCTCACCGCGCCCGGCGTCAACAGCCCGTATCGCGACCGCACGCCCGAGGAAAACCTCGATCTGTTTGTGCGCATGAAGAACGGCGAGTTCCCGGATGGCAGCCGTGTGCTGCGCGCCAAGATCGACATGGCGTCTCCCAACGTGCTGCTGCGCGATCCCACCATGTACCGCATCCTGCGGCACCATCATCACCGCACGGGCGATCAGTGGTGCATCTATCCCATGTACGACTTTCAGCACCCCATTCAGGACGCCATCGAGGGCATCAGCCATTCGCTGTGCTCGCTGGAATACGAGATCCACCGCCCGATTTATGACTGGATGGTGGAGCAGGCCGGATTCACCGAGCATCCGCCGCGCCAGATCGAGTTCGCCCGTCTGAACATCACCAACACTATCATGAGCAAGCGTTACCTGCGCCGGCTGGTGGAAGAAGGCCACGTGGCGGGCTGGGACGATCCCCGCATGCCCACGCTGGTGGCCATGCGCCGCCGCGGCTATCCCGCCGCCGCCATCCGCGATTTCATCGACCGGGTGGGCGTGGCCAAGGCCGATTCAGAGGTCGAGGCGTCGCTGCTGGAACACTGCGTGCGCGAGTCGCTGGGCGACATCGCCCCGCGCGCCATGGCCGTGCTCGATCCGGTGAAGGTGACGTTCAGCAACTGGCCGGAGGGGAAAGTGGACGAGCTGGCGATGGAAAATCATCCCGATCATCCCGAGATGGGCTCCCGCACCGTGCATTTCGGCAAGACAGCCTTCATTGAACGCGAGGACTTCATGGAAGACCCGCCGAAGAAGTTCTTCCGCCTGGCGCCCGGCCGCGAGGTGCGCCTCAAGGGCGCGTACATCATCAAGTGCGAGGACGTGGTGAAGGATGAGATGGGCAACATCACAGAGCTGATTTGTTCCGTCGATCTGGACAGCCGCTCCGGCTGCGAGGGCGCGAACCGCAAGGTGAAGGGCACGCTGCACTGGCTGAGCGAAATCGACGCCCGCCCCATCGAGGCGCGCCTGTACGATTCCATCCTGCTCCCCGAAGCCGAAGGCGTGGCCGAGGAAACCGAGACCGAGGACGGCGAGGACGCCGCGCCGGTGGCGAAGGATTTCATCAACCGCCTGAACCCGGACAGCCTGAAGGTCGTCAGCGCGCTGGCCGAGCCGGTCATCTGCGACGCAGAAAACGGCGCGCGGTTCCAGTTCCTGCGAATGGGCTACTTCTGCAAGGATCCCGACTCCACCGCCGAAAAGCCGGTGTACAACCGCACCGTGTCGCTGAAGGACAGCTGGGCGAAGGAGCAGAAAAAAGGCTGAGCGTTTGCAGTATTGAATTCAAAACCCGAGCCGCCCGTTCGCAATCACGCGAGCGGGCGGCGCCTTTCATGTAACACGAAAACTTCATTTTCATTTTATAAAGCACTTAATCAATTAAGTATTTACTGAATCAAAGATCGGGTGTATAATGCGTTCGGATAGAGAGATATGGAAGGAGGCGGAGCGCATGGATGCTCAGCTGTTCAAAGCGCTGGCTGACGGCACGCGGCTCAGGATGGTCGAGCTGATGAACGGTCGGGCCTACTGCGTGCGCGCGCTGTCGCTGATGCTGGACATCAGCGAATCCGCCGTATCGCAGCACATGAAGGTCCTTCGGGACGCCGGGCTGGTGGAGGGCGTGAAATACGGCTACTACACCCACTACCGCCTGTGCCGCGAGCCCATCGAGTCGCTCTTTCAGAGTCTGCGTGCGCTGGCCGAGCCTCCGCCTGTGAAGCAGGAATGCGACGCAAAGGAGCAGGTGGGGTGCGGAGCGGCAAAACGCGCCTGACCCGTGCTTTTATGTTTACAGAAGGAAGGTGTTTCCCCTTGCTGAAGCGCTTCATCGCCTACTATAAGCCCCACAGGAAGGTCTTCGCGCTGGATATGCTGGCCTCGCTGATCATCTCGATCATCGGCATGGTGTATCCCATCTTCTCACGCGGCATGCTGAATGACCTCATCCCGAACAGGAAGTTCCAGCTCTTGGTGATCTACGGCGTCACGCTGATGGCGCTGTATATCCTCCGCATGCTGATGCGCTACTACGTGCAGTACTACGGCCACGTAATGGGCGTGGGGATGCAGGCGCAGATGCGTTCCGACATGTTCAACAAGCTGGAGACACTCCCCTACGCCTTCTTCGACGACCACGAGACCGGCAAGATCATGTCGCGCATGACCAACGACCTCATGGACGTGAGCGAGCTGGCGCACCATGGGCCGGAGAACATCCTCATCAGCGGCATCATGATCATCGGGTCGTTCATCTACCTGTGCACCATCAGCATCCCGCTCACGCTCATCATTTTCGCCTGCGTGCCCATATTGGTCGCCGTGTCGCTCATCTTCCGCAAGAAGATGCGCGAGGCGTTCACCGAGAGCCGCAAGAGCATCGCCGTGATCAACGCCGCGCTGGAGAGCTCCATCTCCGGCATCCGCGTGACGAAAGCGTTCACCAACGCCGATAAGGAATCGGAAAAGTTCGAGGACGGCAACAGGCAGTTCGTCACCGCGCGCAAAAAAGCCTATCACGCCATGGCCCAGTTCCATTCCTCGACCTCGTTCATCACGGACGTGTTCAACGTTGTGGTGCTCATCGCGGGCGGCATCTTCCTCTACAACGGCAAGATCACGTTCGGCGACTATTCGGCGTTCATCGTGTCGGTGAACCAGTTCATCGGCCCGGTGAACACGCTCATCGGCTTCATGGAGCAGTACCAGAACGGCGTGACCGGCTTCGAGCGCTTTCTGGAAATCATGGATCAGGAGCCCGAGAAGGAAAACCCCAACGCCCGCGACATCGAAAACGTGCAGGGCGCCATCATGCTGGACGACGTTTCCTTCGCCTATGACGAGACAAAGGAAGTGCTCCGCAATGTTACTCTGAATATCGAGAAGGGCAAGACGCTGGCGCTGGTCGGCCCCTCCGGCGGCGGCAAGACCACCATCTGCCACCTCATTCCCAACTTCTACAAGGCCGAGTCCGGCCACATCTACATCGACGGCGTGGACATCAACGATATCACCTTCAAATCGCTGCGCCGTTCCATCGGCATCGTGCAGCAGGACGTGTTCCTGTTCAACGGCTCCATCCGCGAGAACATCCTCTACGGCCGGCTGGACGCCACCGAGGAGGAGGTCATCGAGGCCGCCAAGCGCGCCAACATCCACGACTACGTGATGACCCTGGAAAACGGCTACGACACGCAGATCGGCGAGCGCGGCGTCAAGCTGTCCGGCGGCCAG
>JAFZRB010000408.1 GCA_017620115.1 Clostridia bacterium
CAGCGCGACCAGCGCCGCGCACACGAGCAGTATGACGCCGTTTCTGAATGCGCGCTTCACGGGCCGCCGCCTCCTTTCATGCCAATCCGCGTTTCCCTATTATATACTACTTGAATATGTACAGGGTGTTAATTAAGGATGAATTTTGTCAGATTTCTCTTTTCCCCCTGTTTTGAAGAACGCGGAGAAAGCCCAGAAAAAAGTCATCTGCTCAGGCCGTCTTTTCGCATTGAAAAACGCGCTGAAAAATGGTATAGTAAACGCATGGAAACCACTTCGGGAGGGACATGATATGGCCGAAACCGTTTGGAAACAGGAGGGCTTCTCGCTGGTGTTCAGCGAGCCGAGTGTGTATGTGGACAACCAGGCCCGCGGGCGCAGCGGGCACATGTCGCACGCCATGGCGGAGTTTTCCGAAAACTGCGTGATCGACTTCAACTCCAACTGCTCCGCGGTGATCTGGGAAGGGCACATGCCCCACGGCGTGATCGAATACCGCGTTTCCCGCGACGCGGGCGTTACCTGGGGCGAGGTACGCACGCTCCCATATTCCGTGCAGGCGCTCTACGACGGGCTGTTCACCGTTTCGGTGGAGAAGGCCGTGGCGGTGAACGGGCGCATCGTGGCGTTCTGCCTGCGCAACACGCCCTGCGGCTGCGAGCCCTGGCGCACGGCCACCTGGATCACCTCGGACGACGGGGGCGAAACCTGGTCGCAGCCGCGCGAGCTGAGCGGCTACCGCGGCCGCGTGTATGACGCGCGGGCGCACGAGGGCAAAATATACGCGCTGCTGCACTGCAACGACGCCCGCAAGACCTTCACCGGCAACGATCCCGAGCATGTCTACCGGCTCTACGTAAGCGAAGACGCGGGCGAATCCTTCCGCGAGCTGAGCGTGGTGCCGATCCCCGTCTACGGCCGCGGCTACGGGGCCATGATCTTCCGGCCCGACGGATCGCTGGCCGTTTACGCCTACAACGTGCGCGACGAGCGCCATATGGGCTGGGCCGTCAGCCGCGACGGCGGCCTCACCTTCCCGGAGAGGGGCGCGTCTTTCCTGGACAAGCGCATCCGCAACCCGCAGATCTCGCTGCTGGACAGAACCTATATCCTGCAGGGCCGCGCGGGCGAGAAGGGCTTCGTGTTCTATACCTCGCCGGACGGCCTCGCGTGGGGCGAGGGGCTGCTGCTGGAGGCTGAACGCGGCCCCTGCTACTATTCTAACGGCATCGTGCTCAACGATCCCGCCGGCGGAAAGCGGCTGCTGGTGCAGTATTCCGATATCTACGAGCGCTGCTGCGTCAACGCCATGCACATGTGGGTGAAGAAGGTTTGAGAAGGGCATAGAAAAGCGGCGCGGGACAGCTCCTTTCCGGGAGTAACCCGCGCCGCGTTTTTTATGACCGCTTCTCTTTCAAAGCCTGCGCCGCCGAAAGCATGTTCCGGGCGTGCTGTATGCCGCTCTCCGGGTCGCCCGCGCCGCCCACCATGCGGGCGAGCTCCATCACGCGGCCCTCGTCGTCCAGCAGCCGCACGCTCGAGCCGGTGCGGCCCCCGGACACGCTCTTTTCAACCAGGAAATGCGCGTCGCCCAGCGCCGCGATCTGCGGCAGGTGGCTCACGGCGATCACCTGGCGGTGCCGCGCGATGCCGCTCATCTTCTCGCCCACCACCTGCGCCATACGGCCGCTTACGCCGGTGTCGATCTCGTCGAAGATCATGGTTCCAACCTGCTCGCGCTCGGCCATCACGGCCTTGATGGCCAGCATCACGCGCGAGAGCTCGCCGCCTGAGGCGGTGCTGCTGAGCGGCTTCAGGGGTTCGCCGGGATTGGGCGAAATGAGAAACTCCACCTGATCCGCGCCCTGCGGGCTCAGCCGGCGCTTATCCTGCTCGGGAATGAGGAAGCGCGTCTGGAAACGCACCTTGCTCATGCCCAGCTCCGCCAGCTGCGCGGTCACGTTTTTCTCAAAAACGGCGGCCAGCGCGCGGCGCGAGGCGGTCAGCTCCACGCACGCCGCCATCATGCGCCCGTCGGCGTCCGCCAGCTTTTCCTTCAGCTCCGCCATGCGCTCGTCGCCCTGCCGGAGCGCCGCCAGGCGCGCCTCAGAGGCGTCGCGGAAGGCGATCACGTCCTTCAATGTCG
Source organism: Clostridia bacterium (assembly GCA_017620115.1). GTDB lineage: Bacteria > Bacillota > Clostridia > Christensenellales > Aristaeellaceae > Firm-10. Next base: position 2,147 of record JAFZRB010000408.1, read on the forward strand.
GGCCGTATTTGTCCTTCAGCTTTTCCAGGGCGTCCAGCCGCGCGCCCGTCCGGTCAAAGGCGGCGGGGTCGAACTCCAGCCCCTCCATCATGTCCTGCAGCTCGTAGCCGGCGTCCTGCGCGGCATAGAACATCTCGTCCAGCCGACGGCTCATGTCGGCGAAGCGCTCGTCGATGTCCGCGATGGACGACATGGCCAGCGCGGCCCGGCGCAGCGCCTCCTGCACGCTGGGCGCGCGCTCGCCGCCCGCGTACACCAGATGATACGCCTTTTCCACGCCGCTGGAAATCTTCTCCGCGTTCTCCATCAGGCGGAACTGCTTTTCCAGCTTTTCGTCCTCGCCCTCTTTGATTTTCAGCGCGCGGATCTCCTCCACCTGCCGCTCCAGCACGTCCATGGTGAACGCTCGCTCGCGCAGCTCGGCGGAGAGCGCGTCCAGCTCGCCCTTCACAGCCGTGTATTCGGCGTACAGCTCCTGTACGCGCCGCATCAGCGCCCTGTGGCGCTCGTCGCCGAAGGCGTCCAGAATCGCCATGTGGCGCGAGGGGCTCATCAGCTCCTGATGCTCGTGCTGACCGTGCAGCTCGACCAGCAGCGCGGTCAGCTGGCGAATCTGCGCGAGCGTCGCCACTTCGCCGCCGACTCGGCACAGGTTGCGCCCGCCCGACGACAGCTCGCGGCCCACGGTGAGGTAGCCGTCCTCGGCCTCCATGCCCCATTCGTCCAGCAGCGCCAGCGCGCGCTCGTTGCCGCGCACGTCGAACACGGCCTGCACGGACGCGCGATCCGCGCCGCTGCGGATCAGTTCGCGGTCCGCGCGGCCGCCCAGCGCCAGATTGACCGAATCGATCACGATCGACTTGCCCGCGCCCGTCTCGCCGGTGAGCACGTTCAGGCCCGGCATGAACCCGATACGCAGGCGCTCGATCAGCGCAATATTGCGGATATTCAACTCCAACAGCATGGGGATACCTCGCGTGAAATGGAAAATGATCGGCCGCCGGCAGGCCGGCTTCTGCCGGCCGCGGAGGACGGCCGTCTGTAAAAAACCTTTTCCGTCGGTCTATTTCATCATGGCGCGGAAGCGCGAGAGGATGGTGGGCACCATGTCGCGCGATTTCAGCGCCACGAAGATGCTGTTCTCGCCGGCCAGCGTGCCCGCGATCTCGCTCCAGTTCAGGCTGTCGATGGCCTCGGCGGCCACGTTCGCGCTCGCCGGAAGCGTCTTGATGACGATCAGATTCTCCGCCTCGATCATCGAAACGACCGATTCGGAGAAGATGCGGATCATGCGGTCGGAAATGTTCCTGTCGGCACGCTCCGCGGTCGCATATTTATAAGTGCCGTGATCGGAAAGCACCTTAATCAGCCGCAGTTCCTTGATGTCGCGGGAAATGGTCGCCTGGGTGACCTTGATGCCGCGCGCCATCAGCTGATCGGCGAGCATCTCCTGGGTATCGATCTCCATGGTATCGATCAACTGCAGTATCATCGCGTGCCGCATTGCCTTCATCATCAATCATCCTCCGCTCCGTATACTGTCAACGGTCTTCGCGCCGTGCCGCGCGGAACCGCGAACGCTCCCCTGTTTTTCCCTGCCGCTATGACTCCACTTTTATATTATACCACATAATTTGCGGAAAGCAAACGCCCTATTCACGATTTCATAATTTTGTGAAAAATGTATATGAAACGCATACATATGTCGCGGAAATCGCCATGCGTGTCAGTCAGCCGCGGCGAAGCGCGCGGCGACGGCGTCGGCCACGGCACGCGCCGTCAGGCCGCATTCCTCCAGCTGCTCCGCCACCGCGCCTTGCTCGATGAACCGGTCCGGCAGGCCCAGATTCATCACGTTCGCTCGCAGTCCCCAGGCGGCCAGCTTCTCGTTCACCGCCGAGCCGAAGCCGCCCGCGAGCGCGTTGTCCTCCAGCGTCACGAGCAATCTCCGCCCGGCCGCATCGCGCAGCCTTTCTTCATCGAGCGGTTTGATGAATCGCGCGTCTACCACGCCGCAGGAAACGCCGCGCCGCTCCAGCTCGGCCGAGGCGTCCAGAGCCACGCGCACCATGCGGCCCACGGCCAGGATCTCCACGTCGACTCCCCCGGCGAGCTCTTCCCAGGAGCCCAGGCGCAGGGGTTCGCCGTCGCGCGGATCCGCGCCCAGATCGTCGCCCTCCCGCGCATAGCGGATGGCCATGGGCCCGTTCAGAGCGGCGCTCAGCCGGATCATCCGCTTGAGCTGGCGCACGTCGCGCGGCGACGCCACGACCATGTTCGGCATCTGCCTGAGATAGCTCAGGTCGAACGCGCCCTGATGCGTCGCGCCGTCCTGCCCCACCAGGCCGCCGCGGTCAATCAGCAGCGTCACCGGCAGCGATTCCAGACACACGTCGTTGATCAGCTGATCGTAGCCCCGCTGCAAAAACGTGGAATACACGCCCACATACGGCTTCAGCCCGGCCGCCGCCATGCCTGCGGCCATGGTGATCATGTGTTCCTCGGCGATGCCCACGTCGAAAAAGCGCTCCGGAAAGCGCCGCGCGAATTCGATCAGGCCCGTGCCCACCGGCATGGCCGCCGTCAGCGCCGCCACGCGGCTGTCCTTCTCGGCCAGCGCGATCAGTTCGTCCACGGCGATCCGGCTGTTCGGCGCCTCCGCCGGCCTGCCCGTCCCGGCGGGTACGCCGTGATAGCGCTCCGGCTGTTCTTCCGCCTCGGCGTAGCCTCGGCCCTTCTGCGTGATGACGTGTATCAGCGTGGGCTCGTCGCCGGCCGCCGCCCGCTTCAGCACGGATATCAGGTTTTTGAGATCGTGGCCGTCGATCGGGCCCAGATAGCGCACGCCCAGCGCCTCGAAGAAATGCTCGCCCAGCAGCAGCCGCTTGATCGAAGCCACCGCGCTGGTGACGCTGCGCAGCACCGGCCGGCCGATGCCCGGCAAGCGGCCCAGTCCGCTCTTGACCGCCTTGCGCGCGCGGCCGTACAGACGGCCCGAACGCATGCGGGTGAGGTGCCTGGACAGCGCGCCGACGTTACGGGATATGGACATCTCGTTGTCGTTGAGCACCACGATGAGCGGCGTGCGGCTGCTGCCCGCGTCGTTGAGCGCCTCGTAGCACATGCCGCCGGTGAGCGCGCCGTCGCCCACCACGGCCACCACGGCGTGTGTGCCGCCCATCAGATCGCGCGCGCGGGCCATGCCCAGCGCCGCGGAGATCGAGGTGGAGGCATGGCCGCCCGCAAAGGCGTCGTATTCGCTCTCGCTGATGCGCGGAAAGCCGGACAGCTCGCCGCGCTCGCGCAGATGCGAAAACGCTTCCCGGCGTCCGGTCAGGATCTTATGAACATACGCCTGATGGCCCACGTCGAACACGAGCTTGTCCTCAGGCGGGTTGAACACATAGTCGAGCGCCAGCGTCAGCTCCACGACGCCCAGGTTCGACGCCAGGTGTCCGCCCTGGCGCAGAACCGTTTCCACCAGCAGCGCCCGGATCTCCGCCGCCAGGCCCTCCAGCTCCTCAAGGCTCAGCCCCTTCAGGTCCTGCGGCGAATTGATTTTCTCAAGCATATCGAAATCTCCACTGCCCCTTATGAGCGGCTCGCGAACGCCGCCCTTCATCCCCTCGCGGCGATGATGGCGATGATCAGGCCCAGCGCGCCGCCTACAAACACCTGCAGCGGGGTGTGGCCCAGCAGCTCCTTGAGCGTTTCCTCCGGCAGGTCGCCGCCGTTTTCAACCAGCTCCTGCACCACGCGGTTGAGCACCGCCGCCTGCTTGCCGGCCTGCCGGCGCACGCCCATGGCGTCCGTCATGGTGATGAGCGCCATGGCGGCGCTGATGGCGAACAGCGCGCTGTTGAACCCCATGCGGATGCCCACGGCCACCGTCACGCTCACCACAACGGACGTATGCGAGCTGGGCATGCCGCCCAGGCCCCACATGCGGCTCCAGTCCAGGTGTTTCTCAACGATCAGCGTCAGCACGACCTTCGCCGTCTGCGCCACAAACCAGCTCAGAACGCCGATCCAGAGAATCCGGTTCTCCAGCAATTGTCTGATGACCGACATCGTATCACTCCCGTGCTCTATCGCTTCGGGCTGTCATGGGCGTCAGCTCGCTCGATGCGCCATGCTGTCCAGCAAATCGAGGAAGAATGCCGCCCTGCCGCCAAACGGCGCGAGGCTCGCGCGCGCCTCCCCGGCCAGCGCGTCCGCGCGCTTTCGCGCGCCCTCCAGGCCGTACAGCGCCACGTATGTCAGCTTGCCCTCGGCGGCGTCCTTGCCGACGCTCTTGCCCAGCGTCTTCTCGTCGCCCACCACGTCCAGTATATCGTCGACCGCCTGGAACAGCAGCCCGAAATTCACCCCGTAGGCGGTGAGCGCCTTCCATTCGGGAGATTCCGGCGCGTATCCGGCCAGCGCCGCCGCCGCGCGCAGAGGCGAAATCAGCATCCGAGCGGTCTTGTTCATGTGGATGTAGGAGAGCATCCGCTCGTCGCAGAGGCCCTCGCGCTCGCAGTAGAGATCCATGCACTGGCCGCCCACCATGCCGCTCACGCCCGCGCCGCGGACGATCTCGTTCATCGCCCTGATCCCGCCGGCGTAATTGTCGGGATGCGCCATGACGTTCCCGATCATGAGCTCTACGGCGAGGCTCAGCAGTCCGTCGCCCGCCAGTATGGCCTGTCCCTCGCCGAACACCACGTGGTTGGTGGGCCGGCCGCGCCTGAGCGTGTCGTTGTCCATGCCGGGCAGGTCGTCGTGGATGAGCGAATAGGTGTGGATCATCTCCAGCGCGCAGGCCGGGATCATGGCCTCCTCGCGGGAGGCGCCCAGCATGTCCGCGCAGGCCAGCAGCATCGCGGGGCGCAGGCGCTTGCCGCCCGCCATGAGGCTGTAGCGCATGGCGTTGTTCAGAAGCCACGGTGTTTCATCGATCCCGGGCGTCTTCTCCGCCGCCTCCGGCAGCAGTTCGTTCAGCCTGTCTTCGACGAGGGCCGCGTAATCCTTCAGGGTCATTCCTTCGTCACCTCGCCGGTTATGTCGGTCGTCGAAAGGCTCTCGGTGAGCGCCAGAATGCGCTGATCGCCCTGGTCGAGCACAGCCTTGAGCTGCGCGGCCAGCTTCACGCCCTTTTCATAGGCTTTGAACGATTCCTCGAGGCTCAGCTCGCCTTTTTCCAGCGCTTCGACGAGCGCCTCCAGCTCGTTCATACCCGATTCAAACGAAAATGCCTTTGCCATATCACCGTATCTCCTTGCCCGCGTCCAGCACGCGCGCCCGCGCGCCGCCGTCGCGCATCCTGATGTCGATCAAATCGTCCGGCCTGAGCGCCGCGGCCGAGGAAACCGCCTCGCCGTCCCGGCGGATCACGGCGTAGCCACGGCTCAGAACGGCGTTCGGGTTCACCGCCTCCAGCGCGCGGGTCAGCACGGCCAGCCGCCCCTGATCCCGCGCGGTCAACCGCGCGCCGGCGCGCGTCAGCCGGCTTGCGAGGGCGTCCAGCCTGTGCCTGCGGCCTTCGGCCAGCTGAGCGCAGGCGCGCAGCCGGGCCGTTTGCACCTCCAGCCTGCGCCGCCTGTCCGCGGTCAGCCGCCGCACGGCATGATCGAGCCGCGCCGCCTGCGCCGCCTGCGCGGCCAGCCGGCCTTCGATCAGCAGCGTTCGCGGCATCGCCAGCGCCGG
>JAFZRB010000409.1 GCA_017620115.1 Clostridia bacterium
CCGCTGATGCACGGCTCCTCGTCGAAGTGCAGCGCGGCGCGCGCCAGCACGGGCTGTTCTCCCATCCGGCAGAAGCCCTTGCCTTCGCCAGCCGGTTCGTCGCCGCGCTTTACGCCGCACTGCCGCGGACACAGATTGCAGGTAAACATCTTTCTCTTTATTCCTCACGGCGCGCCTTTTGGGCGCGTTCCAGATTTCCATTCTGGTAAAATTTATCCCTGGCTTTGAATATGATTTCCTTCTGACCCGCGAAAAACCGGCCCAGGATCGAAAATCGCCAAAATCAGCGTATTTTCGCGCTTTCCGGCGCGTTCAGGAGGCGGTTTCAGCCTCCTGAACCGCGCTCATCGAGGCGTACAGGCCGCCCTTCGCCATCAGTTCCTCGTGCGTGCCTTGCTCGACGATCTGCCCGTGCTCCAGCACGTAGATGGCGTCGCAGGCGCGGATGGTCGAGAGCCGGTGGGCGATGAACAGCGCCGTGCGCCCCTTCGAGATGCTCTCGATGGAGCGCTGGATCACGCGCTCCGTCTCCGAGTCGATATTGGCCGTGGCCTCGTCCAGCACCAGTATGGCCGGATCGTGCGCGATGGCGCGCGCGAACGACAGCAGCTGCCGCTCGCCCGTGGAGAACGTCGCGCCGCGTTCGGCGACCGGCGCGTTCATGCCGTCCGGCAGCCGTTTCACGAAGCCGTCCGCGCAGGACAGCTCGATGGCCCGCGCCACCTGCGCGTCGTCGATGTCGCCGTGAATGCGCACGTTGTCGGCGATCGTGCCCGTGAAGAGGAACACGTCCTGCAGCACGACGGAAATCTGTTTGCGCAGGGCGCTCAGCTTCCATTCCTCCACAGGCACGCCGTCGATGAGTATTTCGCCCTTCTGCGGCCGGTAGAACCGGCTGATCAGGCTGATGATCGTGGTTTTTCCAGCGCCTGTCGCGCCCACAAAAGCGGCTTTCTCGCCGGGATTCACCGTGAAGCTCACGTCCCTGAGCACCCATTCCTCGCCGACATAGGCGAACCACACATGCCTGAACTCCACCCTGCCGCGCATGGTTTCGTCGTAGCCGGGCGCGTCGGGCTGTTCCAGGTTCGCGTCGTCGTCCAGCAGAGAGAACACCCGGTCGGCCGACACCAGCGCGGACTGCACGGAGTTGTATTTTTCCGCCAGATCGTTGATCGGATCGAAGAACTGCCGGATGTAGCTGTTGAAGGCGACGATCACGCCCACCTCGATCACGCCGGTTTCCACCCGCCCGAAGGCGTACAGCAGCAGGATCGCGGTGGCGCCAATGTTGATAAACTCCATCAGCGGGCGCATGACCGAGTTCATGGTCACCTGAAACAGCGTGGTCTTCCGGTACTGCCTGTCCAGGTCGTAGAGCTGGTCGTACTTGTTTTTCTCCCGCGAGAAGGCCTGAATCACCCGGATGCCGCTGATGCTCTCCGAGAGAAAGCCGTTGATGCGGCCGATGAGCGCCTTCATCCGCACGAAGTTGCGCCTGAGCGCGCCCTTGCACAGCAGAGTGATGAGGATGATCAGCGGCAGGGTGACAAGGCCCATCAGCGCCAGCCGCCAGCTCATCGCGAACATCATGACCACGATGCCCGCGATGAGGAAGACATCCTTGAACAGTCCGATGAGCACGTCCACGTAGAATTCATTCAGCGTCTCGATGTCGTTGGTGGAGCGGGTCAGCAGGCGGCCGCTGCCCATGTCGTCCATGTCGGCCAGAGGCATGCGGTGAATGTGGTCGAAGGCCTGCACCCGCAGCGTGGCCAGTATCTTCTGGCAGACACGGGACAGTATGCGCGATTGGAACATGCCCGCCAGCGATCCCAAGGCGATCACCGCGAAATACACCAGCCCCAGCGCGATCAGCGGCTGAACGCCCCGGTCGATCCCGGCCGTCAGGTAGTCGTCCACCACAATTTTCAGCACGTAGGGCTTCACCAGCTGCGCGGCGTTGACCAGCAGCACGCACAGCACGCACAGCGCGATGGCCGGCAGATACGGCGTCATCAGCTTCATCAGGCGAAGCACCACGCCGCGCCCCGCGCCTTTTTCCAGGCGTTTGTTTTCGCTCATGCCTTCTCCGCCTCCTTCTGCTGCTCGTTCCAGAAACGGGCGTAGATGCCGTTCAGCGCCAGCAGCGCCTCGTGCGTGCCGCGCTCGGCCACGCGGCCGTCGTCCAGGCAGAGGATCTCGTCGGCGTTCTGGACGGCGCTCAGCCTGTGCGAGATGATGATCGCCGTGCGCCCCCGGAACTGCTCGCGCAGCTGGCCGAGGATGAAGGCTTCGGTGCGCGTGTCGACGGCGCTCAGGGTATCGTCCAGCAGCAGGATCCTGGGCTGGCGGGCCAGCGCGCGGGCCAGCGCCGTTCGCTGCCGCTGGCCGCCCGAAAGATGATTGCCCCGCTCGCCGCACAGGGTCTCCAGCCCGTCCGGCAGCGAATCGAGATCCCTTTCCAGCCCGCTGGCGCGCACGGCCTCGCGGAGCGTTTCATCGCTGCAGCCGGAAAAGAAGCGGATATTCTCCTCGATGCTGGTATCGAACAGGAACCCGTCCTGCGGCACGTAACCGATGGCGTTCCTGAGCGAGACGGCGGGAATATCGCAAACGTCGCGCCCATCCACAAAGAGCTGGCCGCGCTGCGCCTTGCAGGTCTTGACGAGCAGGTGAAGGATGGTGCTCTTGCCGCTGCCCGTCGCGCCGACGATGCCGAGCACGCCACCCTCCGGCAGGTCGAACGAGATGTCTGAAACCGCCGGGCGCGGGGCGTCGGGGTATTTGAAGGTGAGATGCCGCGCCGTGATGCGGCCGCTCACCGGCACATTGTCCGGCGTGCGCTCGAACGCGTCGATTTCCGGCTCGCTCATCACGCTGTCCAGCCGCTTGTAGGAGGCAAGGCCGCGCTGAAACAGGTTCATGATGCGTCCCAGCGACACCACGGGGCCTTTGATCATCACCAGGTAGCTGTTGAACGCCACATAATCGCCCAGCGAGATCGTGTGATTCAGCACCAGCGAGCCGCCGTACACCATGCCGATGACAAAGCTCGCGCCGAAAATCAGCTCGATCACGGGGCTCAGCAGCGCGGAGGCGTCGTTCAGGCTGACATTGGCGGCGCGCATGGTGTCGCATTCCTTCTCAAACGCTTCTTTCTGCGCCTTTTCCTGCGCGAACGCCTTGAGCACGCGCATGCCCATGATGTTCTCCTGCACATGGCCGGACAGCGCCGCGAAAAGCTCCTGCACCCGCCGGAAGCGGATGCGCACCTGGCGGCTGATGACCACGATCGCCAGCACCGCCAGCGGCACCGGCAGGAGCGACAGGAACGTGAGCCTCGGATGAACGCCCGCCGCCATGGCGGAAACCGAAAACACCATTGAAGAGACGCCGTTCAGCAGCTGCGCGAAACCGGGGCCGAACGTCATGCGCACGGCGTTCACGTCGTTGATGGCGTAGGCCATCAGATCGCCCGTGCGCGTGCGGCTGAAGAAGCTCACCGGGAGCTTCTGGATGTGATCGTACAGCTGGTCGCGCAGCACGATTTCCATCTCGCGCGAATTGCCGATGATGAAGAAACGCCAGGCGTTGCGCGTGACGAATATGCCGGCGCCCACGAGCACCATCAGCATCACCTTATGCCAGAAGACCGCCCAGTCCCCACCGCCGATCAGGTCGATCGCCTCGCCCAGCAGCTTGGGCGAGCGCGTGCCTAGCCAGGCGCATACGATCAGCAGGATCGCGCCGGGCAGGTACTTCCAGCCGTATTTCCTGAAAAATGGCTTCAGCATGTATAACCTCTTTATTCCGTCGTTTGCCGGCGGAGCGTGATGACGTGCACCTCCGCGCTCGTGCCCAGCCGGAGCGGCAGGAAGCTGCCCGAGAGCCCTTCGCTCACGAGGCGCTTGACGCCGTTTTCCAGCCGCCAGCCCGCGCCGTAGCGCTCGTCGCCCGCCAGCGGGCTGAACACCTCGTAGCCGCCGACGCGGATCTGACCGCCCAGCGTGTGGCCCGTCAGCGCCGCGTCGATCCAGCGCCCGCCGTCTTCGCCGGGCTGGACCGTCAGCTGCGGTATGGCCTCCGGGCTGTGGCTGAGCAGGATGACGCAGTCGCTGGCGCGCAGTCCGCGCGCGGGCGTGCGCGTGTCCTGCATGCCCGTCCGCCAGTCGTCCGCTCCCGCGAGCACGATGGACTGCCCGCCCTTTGTCACGCGCGCCGAGCGGTCGCGCAGCAGCGTCACGCCGCCCAGCGACGCCGCGTCCTCCAGCGACATGGCGGCGCTCCGTTCGAGAAGATTGTCCATGTCGCCCGCCACGGCGAATTTGCCCAGCGGCGCCTCGAAATCCGCCAGCGAGAGGAAGAACAGCGCGCGCGTTTCGGACTGTTTCGCGGAGAACGATTCGCCGCGGCTTTGGCAGATCAGCCGGCCGATCACGTCGTTGCCCGTGTAATCCCCGCCCAGCAGCAGCAGGTCAGGCTGAATCTGCTCGAGCTGCCTCATGAGCGCGTTGACCTTGCTCAGCGAATTCAGCGCCGTGATGTGGATATCGCTCACATACACGATCCGCACGCCGTCGAAGGCGGACGGCAGATCGCGCAAAGGCAGCTCGACGCATCGTAGGCGGATTACGTCGCCCTGAAAGGCCATCGCGATCAGCAGGAGGCCCAGCAGCAGGGCCGCGCACATGAGCAGCGCGCGCCGGAACCTGCCCGGTTTTCGTTTGCCTTTTTTGGAGGAAG
>JAFZRB010000410.1 GCA_017620115.1 Clostridia bacterium
AAGAACTCGAAATGCACGAAGCGGCTCTTCACGCCGAAGCTCTTCACCGCAGCCCGGCCGGCGGCGCGCACATCCTCGGCCAGATCCTTTACGATATAATAGAGGGAGTTGTCACCGTTGTTTACGATGTCCATGATGGAATAAGGCGTTACGTTGCCTGTCTCGAAGATGGGCTCGCCCCGGCTGTCGATGATGGCGTCGTAGCTGTTCACCTCGGCGGTGACGAACTCCTCCATGATAAAGCGGATGTTATCATCGCGCTCCGCGAGGAAATCGCGCAGCGCGTTTTCGTCGTCCAGCTTATAGGTGTGGCTCGCGCCCACGCCGTTATCCGGCTTCACGATGACCGGGAAGCCCACTTCCGCGATGAAGGCCATGCAGCCGTTGAGATCATCCACGATGTGCCAGCGGGCGGTGCGGATGCCCGCGCGTTGGTAATACTCCTTCATGCCGCTTTTGAACTTGATGCGGGCAAGATCGCATGTCTGCCAGCCGCTGGTGATGTGATAATCCGTGCGCAGCATGGCGTCGCGCTCCAGCCAGTATTCGTTGTTGCTCTCCAGCCAGTCGATGCGACCGTATTTGCTGATGAAAAAGGCGACGGCGCGGTACACCGAGTCGTAATTTTCCAGCGAATCCACCTTGTAGTATTCGTTCAGGCTGTCTTTCAGCTCGGGCATGAGCTCGTCGTAGGGCTGATCGCCGACGCCCAGCACGCGCAGGCCGTTGTTTTTCAGCTCACGGCAGAATTTCCAGTAGTTTGTGGGGAAGTTTGGGGAGATAAAGATAAAGTTTTTCATTTGGTTCACCTTTTTCTGCGTTTCGTTCGGTTGTTCCGTCAGTTATCCAGCAGGTGCGGGAGATGGTAGGCCGTCTGCTTGTACCACCAGTCCCAGTCGTGCGCGCAGTCGTGGCCCCACACGTCGACCCATACATGGATGCCCTTTTCGGCGCATATATCGCGCACGCGGAAGGTGGTATCCGGCACCTCCCAGGGCCCCTGTCCCACCACGATGATGCCGCGGTGGCTGTTGTACTGCGCGATGTAGGGGTGATCCGCGGGCATGCCGGCCAGGTAGTCCACCGGGCTGTTCAGGTAGACGCGCTCGTCCATGTAATCGCCGAAGCCGTAGGAAGCGGTGTAGATGCCGCTGAGCGCCAGCAGGCCGTCGAACAGGTCGGGGCGGCGGAAGAAGAGGTTCGCGGCGTGCGTCGCGCCGAGAGAACAGCCGAAGGCGATGATGCCCGGATCGTCCGTCCAGCCGTTGCGCTCCCGCGCCACGCCGCGGATGAGCGGCGCGGCTTCGTCGAAGATGAAGCTCATCCACTGCTCGTGCCGCCAGCTTCTCCAGCCGGGATCGCCGCCTGCGTTGCTCCAGGTTTCCTGATCGACGGTGTCGATGGAGAACACCATCGCGCGCCCTTCGTCGATCCAGGGCTGCCAGACGTCGGTCATGCGGAAGTTTTCGAAATCAAAAAACCGACCGTTCTGGCAGGGAATAAAGAGCGCGGGCCGGCCGGCATGGCCGTACTGCTTGATTTCCATATCGCGGCACAGCGCCTGGCTGTATTCCCTGAAGTACCGGGTTTCCATAAAGAATCACTCCCTGTTATAGGTCAGGATGTTCATGAAGAAGGGGATCTGCTCCTCCCAGCACGCTTCGCAATGGTCGCCGTTCGGCACGATGCGGCTGGTCAGCAGCACGCCCCTCGCGAGCAGCGCGTCGGCGGTCTGCGTAAAGCAGCGCAGCATGCCCTTGTGGTTGCCCATCTCCCGCGAACCGTAGTCCATGTAGACCACGGTGCCCGGCGCGAACCGGGTCTGGCGGAGCAGGGGGATCATTTTTTCGCGCACCAGCCACACGGAGGGGGAGAGCGCGGCCGCGCGGCTGAACACGGCGTTGTAGGCCGACACGGCGTACAGGCTCATCAGGCCGCCCATGGAACTGCCGGCGATGAAGGTGGTCTCGCGCTGCGGCAGCGTGGGATAGCGCCTGTCGATCCGGGGCTTGAGCGTACCGGTGAGCCAGTCCATGAAGCGCTGGCCCTGCCCCTCGACGTGGCCGAACTGCCCGTCGTCGAAGGAGAAGGGGGAATATTCGCTCAGCCGGCCGTTCGGCGGGCGGTGGTTGCAGTCCACGGCGACCACGATCAGCGGCGTGCCTGTCCCGTCCAGATAGTCGCCCATGCCCCAGCTCTTGCCGTAGGTCGCGTCTTCGTCGAAAAACACGTTGTGCCCGTCGAACATGTACAGCACGGGAAAACGGGCGTCCGGATCGTTTTCGGCGGCTTCCGGCAGGTAGACGTAGACGGTACGCGGCTCCCGCCCGGTGATGGGACGGACAGGGGTTTTCCATCTTTCAATCATATAAAAAGACCATCCCCACAGTATTCTTCCCGCATTACGACACAGTTTAACACAAACGCGCGGCGCGAACAAGGGAGAAACCGGTCTGATTCTGTGTATTTCATGTGACTGACTGGCCGAATTACTCTTGCGCCGCGGCGCGAAATAGTATATAATGACACCATCATGAAAAAGGAGGGTTTCAATATGGACAAGTACGAATGCCCGTGCGGTTATATCTACGATCCCGAAGTGGGCGATCCCGACGGCGGCATCGCGCCCGGCACCGCGTTTGAAGACATCCCCGAGGATTGGGTATGCCCGGTTTGCGGCCTGGGCAAGGACGCTTTCACGAAGGCGGAATAATCCAAATCGAACACAGCAGGCGGGACGGCCCGGAAATGGCGCCGTCCCGCCTGTCGCTTTTTGTTAAGAGAGACGCGGGCGGGGATTGCCGCTCCCCCTCAGGAGCCCGACAGCAGGCCGTTGAGCAACCGTTCCATGTACTCTTCGGCATATTCTGACATCGCTTCCTGATCCGTCATATCCACGCCGCTGAGTTCCACCGCTTCGTTGATCTGTTCCTGCGAGAACAGGTAAACGATGTCGCATTGCATGGCCGCGTACAGATAGCTGATTTCTTCCGCGTCCGCGTATATTTCAATGCTCTTCAGCGACCTGTCGGGTTGCAGCCGGACCGTCAGCGTGCCGCCCTGCATCAGTCCGCTGTTTATTTCGCTCAGGTAGCCCAGCGAGGTATAATACAGCGAGTTGATCTGCCCGGCGTCCAGCGCCAGGGAGAAGGCGTCGTAGCTGACGGAAATGACATTTTCGAACATATCCGCCGTCAGCCTGTTCAGGAGGAATGAACCCGGTTCCTTCACGCTGCTGGCCGGCGTTTCCAGGCCCATGACGTAGTATGAATAATCCGTCGCGCCGTTCGCGTGGCTGATGCCGACGCCCATCTCCATGCCCGCCTGGCCGTAGACGCCCGTTCCGCTTGCGACCAGCCGATCCGGATCGTTTGCGTCGTAGTTCGTCACGTGGACGTCGAACACATAGTCGATTTCAGAGCCAAAGAATTCGATCGTCCCGGTCACGCTGCCCTTGCCGCTTTCATACCATTCGCCGTTTCGCGTCGTCAGGGCCAGCGCGCGTTCGTACATCTCCGCCGGATCCAGCTTTTCGGGTATTTCCACGCGGGTCTCTTTCCCGGCTTCGATCACGCAGTCTCCCGTGTATTCGAAGCCGTGCAGGTAGCTTGTGACTCTGTACTGATACGCGCCAGCGATAACGGGCAGGTAAAAGCCGTAATGGCCGTTTTGGTTGTATTGATAGACCACGTTCCCCTCGCCGTCGCACAGCTCTACCGTGCACATATTGAGTTTGCGCATACCGCCGTCCGCTTCCTCGTCCTCGATGGCGATGGATCCTGAAAAAATGCCGATGCCGTATCCGCCGTCGATCGCGTCGCCAAGGCTCATCGGCTTTTGAGAAAACTTCCTGTCCTCCAGTTCCACGATCTTCGCGTTGACGGCTTCCGCGTACGCGATTGCGCCCTGTTTATTTGGATGCATGGAGTAGGCGCTTCCGGGCTTGAATTCCAGATCCTCGCTCTGCGGCGCCAGTTC
>JAFZRB010000411.1 GCA_017620115.1 Clostridia bacterium
CTCGTCGATCAGGTTCGACAGGCCGGGGTTGGACATCATCAGCCAGCGGCGATGCGTGATGCCGTTGGTGATGCCCAGGAAGCGGCTGGGATCGAGCTGGCAATAGTCGCGGAAGGTCTGTTTGCGCAGGATGTTCGCGTGGATCTGGGAAACGCCGTTCACCGTGGAGCATATCGACACGCACAGGTTGGCCATGTGCACCTGGTTGTAGGCCAGGATGGCCATCTTGGCGATGCGATCCCACTGTCCGGGGAATTTTTCCCACAGCCTGGCGCACAGGCGGCGGTTCATCTCCTCCAGGATCATGTAGATGCGCGGCACCAGAATCCGCACCATCTGCTCGGGCCAGCGCTCCAGCGCCTCCTGCATCACGGTGTGGTTGGTGTAGGCGAAGCAGCGGCGGGTGATGGCTTCGGCCTGTTCCCAACCCAGGCCCTTTTCGTCGATCAGGATGCGCATAAGCTCGGGAATCGCCAGGCCGGGATGCGTGTCGTTCACCTGGAACATCACCTTGTCCGGCAGCATGGACCAGTTGGGGCCGTAGACCTTCTCAAAATCGTTCAGCGCGTACTGCACCGACGCGGACGACAGGAAATACTGCTGCTTGAGGCGCAGCTCCTTGCCCTTCTCGTGGTTGTCCTCGGGATAGAGCACCTTGGAGATGATCTCCACCAGCTCCTTGCCTTCGGTGGCCTCCACATACTGGCCGCGGTTGAACTCCTGCATATCCAGCGGCTTGGAGGCGCGCGCGGACCAGGTGCGCAGCATGTTCACCATGTTGCTGTCGTAGCCCAGCACGGGGATATCGTAGGGCACGGCCTGCACGGCGTCATACTCGCACAGGCGGTATCTCAGATCGCCGTATTCGTCGGTGTATTCCTCAACGTAGCCGTTGAAGCGCACCTCGACGGATTCGTTCGCGCGGCAGACCTCCCACACATAGCCGTTCTCCAGCCAGTTGTCGGGCAGCTCGACCTGGTAGCCGTCGGAAATATGCTGGCGGAACAGGCCCAGTTCATAGCGGATGGTGCAGCCCATGGCGGGCAGCTTGAGCGAGGACAGCGAATCGAGGAAGCACGCGGCCAGGCGGCCCAAGCCGCCGTTGCCCAGGCCGGGCTCAGGCTCGCGCTCGAAAATGCGCGTCTTGTCGATGCCCAGCTCGTCCAGCGCCTGCATGTACTCCTTTTCGTTCACGAGCGAAACCATATTGTTGTGCATCGTGCGGCCCACGAGGAATTCGGCCGAGAGATAATACAGCTTTTTCGCCCTTTGCCGTTTGCGCTCCCCGCGGGACGCCGCGCGCCGCTCCATGACCTCGTCGCGCACAGTCATGGCCAGCGCCTGATAGAGCTGGTCGTCCGTGGCGTCGGAGGTGTCGCAGCCGAACTGACGCTGCAGCTTGGATATGATCATCGCCTTGATCTGGTCTTTATTCATACGGTTATCAGCCATTGGATCGACTCCTTCCTTACTTAACCTGTCTATTGTATCACGATATTCCATGGTTAAGCAAGGAAGAACTTGTCAACTTCTCATTATGTGAAAAGAGTTTATTATATGAAAAGAGTTTGTTCCCGAATCAAAGCCCGGGCCGCGCCGTCGCATGATCCGTCAGGCCCATCGACGGCACCGCGTTGAGCGACAGCGGCGCGATTTCGCCCTTCATCAGCCGGTAGAACGCCGCGCTGCCGATCATGGCGGCGTTGTCGGTGCAGAGCGCGGCGGGCGGCATGAAAACCTCCAGCCCTGCCTTCTGTCCCAGCCGCCCGATCTCGCGCCGCAGCAGCCGGTTGCTGGCCACGCCGCCGGCCAGCGCCACGCGGCTGAGACGCGCGTCCGCGCACGCGCGGATGGTCTTCTCCGCGAGGGCGTCCACCACGGCGCGGCGGAAGGAAGCCGCCCAGTCCGCGGCGTTGATGGCCTCGCCCTGCTGGCGCAGGCGGTGCGCCTGGTTGATCACGGCGGTCTTGAGGCCGCTGAAGGAGAAATCGTAGGGCCCCGGCGTGTGAATTTTCGGGAAGACGTAGGCGCGGTCGTTGCCCTCCTCGGCCAGTTTGTCCAGAAGCGGGCCGCCGGGGTAGGGGATATCCAGCACGCGCGCCACCTTGTCGAACGCCTCGCCCGCGGCGTCGTCGGTGGTGCCGCCGAGGACGGCGTATTCGCCGTAATCGTCAACGCGCACAATGTGGCTGTGCCCGCCCGAGGCCACCAGGCACACGAACGGCGGTTCCAGCTCGGGATGCGCGATGTAGTTCGCGCTCACGTGGCCCTCGATGTGGTTCACCGGCACCAGCGGCAGCTGCCGCGCGTAGGCGAACGCCTTGGCCCACGCCACGCCGGTGAGCAGCGCGCCCACCAGCCCCGGCCCGTAGGTCACGGCCACGGCGTCGATGTCTTCCATGGCCATGCCCGCCTGCCGGAGCGTCTCGTCGAGCAGCGGATCGAGCGCCTGCACGTGCATGCGCGAGGCGATTTCCGGCACCACGCCGCCGTAAAGCGCGTGCATGTCGATCTGCGAGGCGATGACGCCGGATGTCAGCCTGCGCCCGTCCTCCACCACGGCCATGGCGGTCTCGTCGCAGCTGGATTCCACGGCCAGTATGCGCGCGCGGTGTTTTTCGATGAGCGCGGCGGCCTTTTTGCGGGCAAGCGTTTCGTAATTCATGGATTCTTCTTCCTTCTTCCGGGAATGTTCAGCAAAAGCGCGCCGCCCAGAAACGCGGCGAGCGCGCCGAGAATCGCCGCGACGCCGCCCTGCGCGGCCATGCCCTCGAAGAACGGCTCGGGCAGCATGCGGATCATGGCGTCGGTGGCGGGATCGAGCAGCCACAGGTCGTTCGTGAAAACCAGCTCGTGGAAGCGGATGAACAGCGCGTTGAAATCGGCGCGCCTCAGCGCCGCGATCACGGCAACCGCCGCCGCGGTCATGAGGCCCAGCGCCAGCAGAACGCCCCATCGCCTGGCGCGGCGTTTTCCGAACAGCAGCCCCGCGGCCATCAGCGCGAGGCCCGCCGCAGCGCACAGCGCCCGCGCGTTCAGCCCCCAGCGGAACAGCCGCCGCACGTCCGCCATGTGCCGCTTCTCGCGGTCGTTGAAGGGGCTCTCCACCGCCTCGCCGCGCAGCGTCACGCGCCGGTCGAGCGAATCGCTCCGGCCTGCGAGGTAGGCGGCCAGATCGCCGTTCACGAGAACCTGCTCCTCGCGCGACAGGCCCACGTCCGGGTACACGTCCAGTTCGTCCATGAGCGCGGTGTAGCGGTTCGCGTCCAGGAACACGGTTTCCAGCCCGGTGAGCAGGCCGGCGCATGTCAGCGCGATCAGCCCCAGCGCGCAGGCGATGGCGACAGCTGCGTTCTTCATGCTTCGTCAATCAGGAAGGCCCGCACGGGCGCGCCCTCCGCGCCTTTCAGCCTCATCGGCAGGCACAAAAGGCGGTATTTCCCCGGCTTCACGCCCGCCAGATCGGCGTTTTCGAGAATACACACCCCGCGCGACAAGAGCGCGATGTGCGTCGCAGCCTCGTGATCGAACGGCGCGATGGAAAGCCTGTCGGTGCCGATGAGCGCGACGCCCGCCTCAGCGGCTTCCCGCGCCTCGTCCTCGGAAAGGCCGCTCCCGCCTTTCAGTAGCACGCGGGCGCAGCCCTGAATGTCGCCCGGCCAGCCCTCGCGCCAGTCCAGCACCATGGCCTCGCCGCAGAACCGGGAGACAGGATAATCGTCCGTGTCGCCGTCCAGCAGGAAGTGGGAGGGCGCGTCGATGTGGGTGCCGCAGTGCACGCTCATGGCGATGGATGAAACCTTATAGATGTCATGCCGCTCCGTGCGCAGTTCAAAAGCCGGGTCGCCCGGATAGACGGTCATGCCCGGCTGGAGGGGTTTGGTGATGTCGTGCCACATTTTTTTATTCCTCGGTTGCAATATCCTGTCAGGATCAATCCCACATGATACAAATGCC
>JAFZRB010000412.1 GCA_017620115.1 Clostridia bacterium
AAATCTGCCGCAGATTGCTTCGGTGGTTCGAATCCACCCCTGCCCACCAATACGCGGGAATGGCGGAATTGGCAGACGCGCTAGATTCAGGTTCTAGTGAGCATTACGCTCATGCAGGTTCAAGTCCTGTTTCCCGCACCTCAAGCCCCGAAAACGCAATGTTTTCGGGGCTTTTTGTCATCCCAGGAAACGCTCTTTTCGATCTAGGGGAACGCATTAGATTTCCGGCTGTATTGAAAGGGGCGAATCTGACGATATGAAAAAGATCAAAAAGGCGGAAGGAATTGTCCTGTTGAAAGCGGCGCGGGGCGTTTTGCGTTCGCCCCGCGCCGTGTCTGGTCATTTGTTCAGCTTCTGCCTGCGGAGATCCCGCACCAGCGCGGGCCAGTCGGTCTGGATCACGTCGATGCCCTTGTCGATCAGGCGGCCCCAGCCCCGCTCCGGCCCCTCCCAGATGGAGATGTCGTCGTCCAGGTCGCCGAACAGCGCGGTCTCGGGGTAGAAATCGGCCAGCGTGAGGCTGTTCACCCAGCAGAAGAGGCCCATGGCGTGGATAGCCCGAACGGCCTCGTCCTGATAGAGCTCGTCCTGCGGGGTGGTGGCGATCAGCTCGATGCCCACGGTGTTGATCTCCTTATAGGAGAGCGCCGTTTCCACGTCCTTCATGCTGCGGCAGATGGGCATGAACATGTATTTCACCGGATGGCCGTCCAGCTGCTCGTACAGCGCTTTGCAGTCCGGCGGGGCCTTCAGGATGGCCTGCCGGCGCATATGGGGATACCGGTCCAGCAGCGGCAGCACCAGGTCCTTCGCGCGCCAGGCGCGGTCCACGTTGACGAGCTCATCGTGGCAGAGGAACTCGCACACCGCGCTCAGCCGCTGCACGGAATGCGTGCTCGGCTCGCCCAGCGCGTTGAGCGGGTGAAACGCCTCGATCTGCGCGGCGGTGAGTTTCGTGGCGTTGCGCGGCGCGCCGAACAGGATGCCCTCCACGCCGTCGTGCAGTGAGAACACAACGCCGTCGCGTGAGGCGGTGGTGTCGGTCTCCACGATGTCCGCGCCCAGCATCAGCGCGGCTTTGTAGGCGATGGTGGTGTTCTGGATCACGTTGCCGCGCCAGCTGCCCCGGTGCGCGCAGACGAGCACCTGCTTTTCGGCGAATCTGGCGTTGAGCAGCGCGTTGTTGTCTTCAAACCGTTTCTGTCCGAATGGCATGGCGTTTACTCCTTTATGTTGTCCTTGCCGCCGCGGCCGTAAACCAGATACAGCACGACGGCGGAGATGATCATCATCAGCACGGCGTACACGAACGTGAGCGCCACGCCGTCGGAGCTGTTGCCCATCTCTTCGGTGAGCGACTTGATCTTCACGCCCAGCGTGGGATTGGCCGGATGATGCAGGAACACGGACATGTCGTAGTCGGTCAAAAGGCCGTTGAAGTTCAGCGCCGCGATGGCCATGACCGTGGGCAGCAACACGGGGAAGATGACGCGCCGGAAGGTATACAGGCCGCCCGCGCCCAGGTTCTTGGCGGCGTCCTCAAGCGCGTTGTCCAGCGAGAAGAAGGCGGCCTTCGTCATACGCATGGTGAACGGCAGCTTGATGATGACATAGCCGATGAGCAGCAGCTGCAGCGTGGCGATCAGCGGCGTGTTGAACATATACCAGCGCGGCTGGTTGAACGCCAGCAGAAGGCTCAGGGCGATCATGGTGGAGGGCAGGAGCCAGGGGAGCATCAGGCTGTACTCCAGCGCGGTGGCGGAGAGCGAATTGCGCCGCTTCTGGATGTAGCGGCAGGCGACGATCACCAGCGCGCCCACGATCGCGGCGGCCAGCGCCGAATAGATGATGGACACCAGGAACGGCTTGTACGCCGTGGTCTTGGCGAGGAGCTCGCCATAGTTCTTCAGCGAGAAGGTTGAGAAATCAAGCTGGCGCTGCTGGATGTGCGCCGAATCGGAGAAGGAGAACAGCACGATCAGCACAACGGGGATCACATAGATCACGAACAGCGCCCAGGCGTAGATGTGCACCAGCACGTTCACCACGGGGTTGTTGATCTTCTGCTTCACGATCTTCGTCTTCACCTTGGAGACGGACATGTAGTGCCCCCGCCGTTCGATGGCGGTCAGAACGGCCAGCAGGATCATCGTGGCCAGGCCCAGGATCAGCGAGAGCGTGGCCGCCAGGCTCTTGGCGCTGGTGGTGGTCATCTCGGCGAACTGCTGGATCATGGGGTTGATCGTCTGGAAATCCTTGCCGCCCACCAGCAGCGGCGCGCTCATGGCGCACAGGCCGGTGATGAAGGTGAGTATGGTCACGGCGAACAGGCTGGGCAGCAGCACGGGCAGCACCACCCGCCGCAGGATCGTCCACTGGCTGGCGCCCATGTTGCGGGCGGCCTCCACGGTCTGGAAGTCCACGGCGCGCATGGCGTTGCGCAGGAAGATCATGTGGTTCGAGGTGCAGGAGAAGGTCATCACGAACAGCACGGCCCAATAGCCGGTGAACCAGGTCTTGTCCATGTTCGGAAAGACGCGGGCCATGAGGTTGGTGAGCACGCCGTT
>JAFZRB010000413.1 GCA_017620115.1 Clostridia bacterium
CCCTTGCCGGTCAGCACGCCCTCGTACAGGCCGGTGATGCGCTTGTACTGGCCGTACAGGAAGCCGATCTCTCGCGCGCCTACGCCGATGTCGCCGGCGGGCACGTCAATGTCCGCGCCGATGTATTTATACAGCTCCGTCATGAAGCTCTGGCAGAACGCCATGACCTCGCGGTCGCTCTTGCCCTTGGGATCGAAGTCGGAACCTCCCTTGCCACCACCGATGGGCAGGCCGGTGAGGCTGTTTTTGAAGATCTGCTCGAAGCCCAGGAACTTGATGACGCCCAGATTCACGGAGGGATGCAGGCGGAGGCCGCCCTTGTACGGGCCGATGGCGTTGTTGAACTGAACGCGGTAGCCCTTGTTGACCTGCACTTTGCCCTGATCGTCCACCCACGGCACGCGGAACAGGATGGCGCGATCCGGCTCTGTGATGCGCTCGAGGATGCCGGCCTTCTCATAAGCGGGATTGGCCTCGATAACCGGGGCGATGGATTCGAGAACTTCGGTCGCGGCCTGGTGGAACACGGCTTCGCCCGGATTTTTGGCGATCAGATTTTGCAAAACGTCATTTACATAAGACATATTGATAAAACCCCTCTCTTTGAAGATGGAAACATTTTAGCTGATTTTCCCGCGCATGTCAATTCATTTTTTGGAAAAAAATAGCGCGATATGCAGGAAATTTTCTGATTCATGCGGATTTTTACTGAAATTTAGCTTTTTTCGGCGCTTAATGAAATTATTGCGGGAACAAAGCTTCATTTTGTTCCCGCAATATACCGCATTATTATGCAGCCCGCCCGGTTTGCATCGGAAACCGGGCGGGCAAAACGGAATGGTGAAATCCAGTGACCGCGCTTTCCTGTGACACTGCCGGTCAGTGCATACGGAAGTCCAGGTGACGGGGCGGGGTGACGGTCTCGCTCATCTGCTTGATGAGGTCTTCCGTCACTTCAACGCCCTCGGCCTGCGCCTTCTTCAGGGCGCACAGCCAGAACCACATCTGCGTCAGAGACAGCTCGCCCTCGCGGACGTCGGTCAGAACGATCTTCTTCAGCAGCATCTTCTCTGCTTCGGCGGCGTTGCCCGTGCCGAGCAGGGCTTCGATGCGCAGCACCTTCATGCGGCCGATGCGCTTCACGTTCTCGGGCAGCGCGTCGATGGCCTTGAGCGCCTCCTTATAACGCTTGCCCTTGCACAGCATGGCCACGGCCTCCTGCGCCAGGTTGCGCTGCGAACTCATCGTCAGAGCCTTCAGCATGAGGTCGCCGGCCTTCTTCAGGTCGTCCTCCTGCGCGGCCAGCACGGCGAGGCATCTGAGCGCCCAGGGCGAGGCCGCCTGCTTCACGGACTTGTTGAACGCCGCGCGCGCGCCTTTCGTGTCGTTGCGATAGGCCAGCATGACGCCAAGCTGGTAGTTGGCGTACCAGTGATCGCCCTTTCCGCTCTTGATGGATTTCTTCAAAAGCGCCAGCCAGCGGTCGTTGACCTGATAGCCCTTCGGGCTTTCCGCAGGATCGGGGCAGGGCAGCGCGCCGTCGTTCAGCAGCGCCAGCCATTCCTTCTCGGCCTCGCCCGCGCGGGAAGCGGGGAAGCGCAGCGGGCCGTTGTGGAAGTTCTTCGCGCCGCAGATCTGCTGCTCCACGTAGCCCCATCCGTCGGCCGAATGGATGAGTCTGCCGTTCTGCGCGTCCAGCTCGGCGGCCATCTTCTCATGCATGGCGTTGAGCTCGTCGGTGGATACGATTTTCTCGAGCTGCGCGTTCACCGCGCCGGTAGCCGCCTGCCAGTCCTGCCCGTGAACGACGGCGGGATCGGCCTGCATGGGCCCGTAGGTTTCCAGCCAGGAGATGGTCTTTCCGCCGGGCATCGGCAGGTGCTCCAACTGCGTGTGCGCCAGGCCGGCCTGAATCTCGATGTAGGCGCTGCCTGGCTGCGACAGGAATTCCTGCCAGTGGCGTCCGCCCGCGCCCATGCCCCAGACGAACAGTTTGCGGCCGATCAGCCTGTCGGTCGAGCTCTGGCAGAAGCCGTAACCCTCGCCGTTCAGCGCGGAGATCCAGCGGCGCTGCCCCTGCGGGATATCGAAGAAATAGTCCATGGCCTGCGGCAGGTTCATGGTGTAGCTGATGTCCTTGAATACATCGGAATAGGGCACGGGCACCTTCGTGAGCTTGCCGCCGTAGCCCCAGCGGAAAGAGCGGTCGGCAGGCACCAGCACGCGAACGTCTTTCTTCTCGTTCACGGCCATGTTGCTCCACCAGTATACGGCGGTGTCGTCGTCGCCCGCGTTGTCGATGCGCACGCGCACGAACAGCACGCGGCTGTCGGCAGGCAGCGCGGCCTCGACGCGGTAGGTGAGGTGCCTCACGCGCTCGTACTGATAGAACCTGACAACGGGCGTGCCGTCCGACAGCGCCAGCCGTTCCGCGTAGAGCGAATCGACGGTGAAGGGCGTGTGGCCGATGATGCCCAGGTTCCACTCGACGCCGCCCGAGATCCAGGCGTTGCGCAGAGCCAGGTTGCAGGGCTGGAATACGGGATTGCAGTGCAGGAGCTCCTTGCCCGTATGCCTGTCGATCAGCGACCAGAGCCGCGCGCCCAGTTCCGGCAGGAAGGTGGCCCGGATGTGATCGTTTTCCAGAACGACCGACTTCCAGGCGTGCGGCCGCTTGGTGCGGTTATAGTTGTTGTGGATGGTGTAGGGCAGTATGCCGTTCACGCGGCCCCAGCCCATATACTTCGATTCTTCCTCGGAGACCATTTCGCGATCCACGGCGATGTTGGCGTGGGCGTCCGCGTTTTTCCTGATGTCCGGCAGCGGATTATCGATGCCCAGAGAGGCGGACGGCATGGTGTAGCGTTCCACAGTCAGCGTTGACATACGCTTATCCCCCTTTTCCATTGTTCCGACGCTGGCGCATCCTGGCGCGCCGAACCGGCGCATTCCGGAACGCCCTTAACGCGCCTTTATTATATCATCGCCGCCGCCCGGTGTAAACCGTTCCGCGGCGCCCGAGTGAAATTTGTTTGCCCGTTTGCGTTTTTTTGTCGGATTTCGTCAAACAAACATTTGCCTGCGCGGCGGAAGACTGCTATAATAGAGCGCAGGGAAATATGAATGGAAAGGATATGAGTTCAATGATAAAGGTCGGCATTCTCGGGATGGCGCACGGACATGTGTTTTCCTATGGCGGCGAGTGGGCCGCCCATCCGGACAAGTACGGCGTCGAGATCGTCGGAGCCTGGGATCACGACGCTGAGCGGCTGAAAAACGACGCTCCGAAGCTGAACGCGAAGCCGTTTGAATCCGCGGAAGCGCTGCTGGCCAGCGGGATCGACGCGGTCGTCATCTCCTCCGAGACGGCGTATCACGCGGAGCTGGCTGAAAAGGCCGCCGCGGCGAAGAAGGACATCATCCTGTATAAGCCCATGGCGCTCACCATGGCCGAAGCCGACCGCATCGTGGACGCCGTGAACAAAAACGGCGTGCGCTTCACCATGGGCTGGCAGATGCGCGTCGATCCGCAGAACATAAAGATGAAGGAGCTCATCGATACCGGGGCGCTGGGCAAGGTGACGCTGTACCGCCGCCGCCACGCGCTGGGCACGCAGACCTGGGCCAATTTCGAGAATACCTGGCACGTTGACCCAAAGATGAACCGCGACATCTTCGCCGACGACTCCTCGCATCCCATCAACATGATGCAGTGGATCTTCGGCATGCCGGAGACGGTCAGCTGCGAGATCAGCACGATGGTCAACCCGAAAATCAAAAACGACAACGCCGTGGCGCTGTTCCGCTATGCAAACGGCCTCATCTGCGAAATCTCCTGCTGCTTTACCTGCGTGGCCTCCGAGATCACCACGGAAATCTACTGCGAGAACGGCTCCATACAGCAGTATTTCGGTGACAATCCCGGCGCGCGCCTGCCGCGCGTACCGGGCATGGAGGGCCTCAAGTGGTACAAAGAGGGCGATAAGGACTGGACGCCCAGCGGCATTCCCAGCCCCGCCTCGCACGGCCAGCGGCTGAAGGATCAGGCCGGCCCTCTGGCGGATTTCCTGAAGGGCGGCGCGCCGGGCTGCACCGCTGAGGAAGGCCGCGACACGCTGCGCCTGGTGCTGGCCTGTTACCTCTCCGCCCGCGAAGGCAGGCGCGTGAGCGTGTGGGACGACGGAGTCTATAATATCTGAGCGTGCGTGCGCCTGAATGACAGAAGCGGCTATGCCGGCGCTGCCGGTATGGACGCTTTGCGCGTTTCGTCAGTCGATGGACAGATATTCCACGCCGCGCAGCGGGTAATCCTCGCGGATGCCGCTCAGCCCGCCGATGTTCACCTTGCTGATGAGCGTGCCCGAGCGGAAGAACAGCCCCAGCACGGGCAGGTCTTCCACCACGAGCATCTGTATCTCGCTCGCGATCGAACGCAGCTCATCGGCCGTAACGGCCGCGCGGGCGTTCTGCAGGAGCGCGTCCATGCGTTCGCTTGAATAGCGCGAGCAGTTGCCGGACCCTTTGCTGCTCAGCAGGTACGACAGATCCGGCAGCGTGCTGAGGTTGAAACCGACAAGCGCCAGGCCGAAGTTCTCTTCCGCGTTGAAAGCTTTGAGCACGTTCGAGCGCGTGGTGACCCTGATGTTCACGCTGATGCCGATGCGGCTCAGCTGCGCGGCGATCAGCTCGGCGGCCTTGGACCGGCTGCTGGTGGTCGGTTCGTCATAGGTGATGAGGTCGAAGGAGAGATCCTCCCACAGGCCGTTCCTGACGCGGTCGAGTATGCCGTCGCCATTGGAATCCAGCCATCCGGCGTCGTAGAGCAGCTGCAGCGCGCGCTCAGGGCTGTAGTTATAGCGGGCGGACTGGGTCTCGTAAAGCCAGCTGCCCGGGATCACCGGCACTTCGCTCTCCTGAACCATGCCCAGATACACCGTCGAACCCAGCGACGTGCGGTCTATGGCGTACATCAGCGCCTGCCGCACGGCGAGATCGGAGAGGGGACTGGCGCTCAGGTCGGGCACGAGGCACTCCCAGGTGAGCGTGGTATAGTCCATCGTGGCGCGGTCGCTCAGCTGTCGGCTCAGCGAGGCGTTTGAGGAGCGCGTGGAGAACATGTCGATTTCACCGGTTTCAAAGGCCTCCATGGCCTCGCTCACCTCGTCGTAGCGTTTACAGACCACGCTGGCGATCTCCGGCTGGCGCTTCCACCAGAGCGGATTCGATTCGAGCCGCAGAAGGCCCCAGCTGTTGTAGGAAACATACCAGTACGGCCCGGTCCCTTTGGGGTACTGCGCGTTCAGTGACGAACGCTGAACGACGGGAAAGGTCATGGCGTAGAGCGTCATGTAGCCGAAAGAGCCGGGGCTCACCTTCACCGTGAGGCTGTCGGCCGCCTGCATGTCGTTTATGTAGCGAACGCGGGCGTAATAGGGGCTTGTCTCGCTGTTGATGATGATGTCTTCATAGCTGGCGACCACATCGTAAGCGGTGAGCGGCGAGCCGTCGTGAAAGACGACGTTGTCGCGCAGGTAGAAATACCACGCCTTGTCCGCGGCGCTGTATTCCCAGCGGCCGCACAGCTGGGCAATGGGCGCGCGGCTCTCATCCAGATCGACGACGCTCTCGAACACCAGCCGGTCGAGGCCGATCAGGTCGCGCGATTTACTGCGCAGAGGATGCAGCGAAACGCCCTGTTCAGCCACATAACCCACGTTCAGCGTGACGCCGAAGGACACGTTGGCGCTGCCGCCTGGCTGAGCGGGCGCCGCGGTGGCGACGGGCTCGGTGGGTTCGGGCGTAATCAAAATGACGGCCTGCGTCTTCTCGCTCCGGTTTGCGCAGCCTGCCAGCAGCAGGGCGAGCGCAAGAAGCACAAAAAGGCGCAGGGCGCGGTCAGGTTTCATAGTCGTAAAGCTCCTCGTATTTCTCGTAGGCCTTGAGAACGCGCGTCACATAGGCGGCGGTGCTGGCATAGGGGATATCGGCGGGGGCGATGGTCTGCCCGTCGGGAGAGACGGCGCTGTCGGCCAGCCATTTGTCGACGGTGCCCTGTCCCGCGTGATAGGCGGCTGTGACCAGCACGATATCGCGATGAAAGCGGTTCATGAGCCAGTTCAGAAACCAGCAGCCGTATTTCATGTTTGTCTCGGGATCGTACAGCGATTCCGGATCGAAGTCGTCGGCTTCGCCGAATTTGCCGGCCAGCCATTCGCCTGTTTCCGGCATGATCTGCATCAGCCCGCGCGCCCCGACGCTCGAGGTGGCGCGAGCGTTGAAGCTGGATTCGCAGCGGATGACCGCCGCGATGTGCCAGGGTTCCAGCCCGAATTCATCGGCCATTTCCACGATCTCGCTCTTATAAGACAGTGGATACTGCGCGTAGATCAGCCGCTGCCTGTACCGGGCGATGTAATAAACGCCCAGCGCGACGAGCAGCGCCGCCGCGATGACGATCGCCGCAATGCGTCCGGCGAGCTTTCTCTTTCGGAAGGTTCGCCGGCGCGAGCGGGGCATGGCGTTCGGGATCATCAGCCGTTCCTCCGTCTCAGGTCGCGCAGCAGGCCGGCCAGTTCGGCGCGCGTGGCGTCCATGGAGCGATTTGTGCGGATGAGCACATTGGCGCGGCTGGCTTTCTCTTCGAGCGACATCTGGCTCTTTATGCGGGCCTCCGCCTCGCTGCGGGACAGCCCGTCCCGTTCGATCACCCGATCGAGCTGTTCGGCGGGATCGAGCGTGAGACACCATGTTTCGTCGCACAGGGCGTCCATGCCGGTCTCAAACAGCAGGGGCACGCTCAGAAAGAGGAAGGGCACGCCGTCCTGCCCGGCCTGGCGGATCTTCTGGATCAGGCTGTGCTGAATCATGGGATGCAGTATTCCTTCCAGCGCGTGGCGCTTTTCCTCGCTGGCAAAGACGATATCGCCCAGCGCCCGCCGGTTGAGCGTGCCGTCCTCGTTGAACACGTCGTCGCCGAATTTCTCGCGGATCATGGGCAGCGCTTCGCCGTTTTCGGCCGTGAGCGCACGCGATTCGACGTCCGCGTCGAGAACCAGCGCGCCCTGCTCGGCCAGAAAATCGGTGGCGGCGGTTTTGCCGGTTGCGATTCCGCCGGTAATCCCAACGACATAGGGTTTATCCATGCTTTTTTGCCTCCTATTTGCAGTCGTACCAGCTGTGGCCGATGTTGACCTCGGCGACCAGCGGCACGTCCAGTGAAACGATAGTCTCCATGCAGGCCTTAAGCAGCGAAGCCGCGGCCTGGGCTTCGTCATCCGGCGCTTCGACGATTAGCTCGTCGTGCACCTGCAGGATGAGGCGCGCGGAAAAGCTCTGCTCCCCGAGCGCTTCGTGAACGCGAATCATAGCCAGCTTGATGATATCCGCGGCGGTTCCCTGGATGGGGCTGTTCATCGCGGCGCGCTCGCCGAACTGGCGGATGCTGTAGCTGCGGTCGGAAAGCTCCGGAAGATACCGGCGGCGGTTGAAGTATGTGGTCACGTACCCCTGCGTGCTGCCCAGCGCGACGCAGCTGTCCAGATAGCGCTTGACATCCGGATACCGGGCGAAATAGCGCCTGATGAATTCCGAGGCCTCCGCGCGGCTGACGCCGATGCCGCGCGCCAGGCCGAAATCGGAGATGCCGTATACGATGCCGAAATTGACGGCCTTGGAGGAGGAGCGCATTTCGGGCGTCACTTCCTCAAGAGGCACGCCGTATACTTCGGCGGCCGTGCGGGCGTGAATATCCTGCCCCCGGCGGAAGGCGTCGATCATAACGTGATCGCCGGACATATGCGCCAGCACGCGCAGCTCGATCTGGGAATAGTCCGCGTCGACCAGCTGCCAGCCCGGCCGGGCGATGAACGCGCGCCGGATCTCGCGGCCCAGCGTCGTGCGCACGGGGATATTCTGCAGATTCGGTTCCAGCGAACTGATGCGCCCGGTCACCGTGGCGGTCTGGTCGAACGAGGTGTGAATGCGGCCTTCGCGGTCGCGAAGCCGCAGGAGCGCGTCGACATAGGTGCTTTTGAGCTTGGCGTATTTGCGGTATTCCAGCACCTGCCTGACCAGCGGGTGTTCGTCCTGAATGGCTTCGAGCGCGTCGGCGCTGGTCGACCAGCCGGTCTTGGTCTTTTTGCCGCCCGGCAGGCCCAGCGTTTCAAACAGGAACGTTCCCAGCTGCTTGGGCGAATTGACGTTGAGCTCTTCGCCGGCCAGCTCGCGTATGCCGGCCATCAGGCTCTCTATATGCGCGTTGAAGCGTTCGCTGAGCGCGCGCAGGGCTTCCTCGTCGGTGAGGATACCCGCTCGTTCCATATCGTGAAGCACGCGCGCGAGCGGAAGCTCGATGTCGTGATACAGCTTCTCCATGCCGTCCTTGCGCAGCTGGTTATGCTGCACGGCGTACAGGCGCAGCATGGTTCCGGCCGGCTGATCTTCATTCAGGGGCAGCTGCGCTTCGGCGCAGAGCGAAGTGAGCGAAAAACTGCGACGCTGAGGATTGAGCAGATACCCCGCCAGCATGACGTCGAACACCGCGCCGGGAAAGGCAAAGCCCTGGCCAAGCAGCCGCTTGAGATCGTGCAGAACGATGAGTTTCGCGCGGTTGAGCAGCGGCTGGAGGAGAGAAGCGGCCTCTTCGTCGCTCACGCCCGGATCGATCAGATCGCCGCCCAGGCGCAGGGCGATGTTCGTGCCGTCGTTCGAGGCGACGCACAGGTGCGTGCCCAGGGAGACGGCTATGATATCCGCGCTGAGCGCGTCGAGGCGGGCGGAGAAATCGGGCAGGGTAAGAAGCTCGCATTCGCCGGCCTCCGGCACATGGATGGAGACGAGGATGTCCTCCGCCTCGCTCAGCGTTTCCAGCCGCGCGCTGACCTGTCTCAGCTGCAGGCGGGCGAGGATGCCCGCGCCGTCTTTGAGGTTGTGCAGCGGGCAGTCCTCCGGCGCGATTCCAAGCGGCGCGTGGCGTTCGATCGTGGCCAGCCATTTGCTTTCGAGCGCCGAAGCGCGGCCTTCGAGAAGGCGTTCGCGCAGCTTGCCCTTCTGGTCGGCGTCGGCGTGGTCGAGTACGCTCTCCACGCTGCCATAGCGCTCGATGAGCTTCTGCGCGGTCTTTTCGCCGACGCCCGGCACGCCGGGATAATTGTCGGAGGTATCGCCCATCAGTCCCTTCATATCAATGAGCTGAACGGGCGAGAGGTTCCATTTTTCACGGATAAATTCGGGCGTCACGCGCTCTGTGTCCTTGATGCCCTGGCGGGTGTACAGCACGGTGGTGTGAGGCCCGGCCAGCTGAAAGGCGTCGCGGTCGCCGGTGATGATGAGGTTGTCGATGCCCTTTTCCTCGCACATCAGCGAGAGCGTGCCCAGGATGTCGTCGGCCTCATAGCCGTCCATCTCTATGATGCGGATGTGCATTTCACTCAGCACGTCGCGCACGCTGGCGAACTGCGGGCGCAGCTCGTCGGGAGTGGGGGTGCGGCCGGCCTTGTAGGCCTCGTATTTCAGATGACGGAAGGTGGGAGCGTGCCGGTCGAAAGCCACGGCGCACAGATCCGGCTTCTCGTCGGCGATGACGCGCAGCAGCATCATCATGAAGCCGTGCAGCGCGTTGGTGTATTCGCCGGAATCGCTGGTCATGACGGGCAGCGCGTGGAACGCGCGGTGCATGAGGCTGTTTCCGTCCACCAGCAGCATTTTCGAGGCCATGTTTTACCCTCCTGTCGATACTCATTCCATATTACTCTTTATTATACCACAGAAGAAGCCGATCTGTCAAAAGCGGCGGGTTAATGACAGCTTAATTTGATATGAGGAAATAAAAATGGAACGCATGAAAAGTAAAATTGTGGTTTTTTGCGTTATAATGCCAAAGCGCGCGAAACAAAACAAAGGCTCTTCGCGTCAATAATAGGAATAAATTCATGCCTGGCAGGAACGTGGCCCGGCGGCGAACGGAGTGTATGACTGTTTATGAAGATATTCGCGAAGGTTCTGTCCCTGATTACGCTTGTGGCGCTGCTGCTGGCGGGCTATGTGGTGTGGGCCTCGACGGCGCAGGTGAGCGCCGAGGGTTACCTGGTGGAAGCGGCCGCTGACCGCGCCGATTCCTTCACAGGCGTCATCGGCGCGCTGCGGAACGGCTCGGAAAACATCGTGGCGTACGACGCGGAAAACATCGGAAGCGTGGAACAGTATTTGTTCGTGACGTACACCATCCGCATACGCAACTCGGATCTTGTGGAGCTTGAATGGATCGACATCGCGCTGCAGAACCAGCCCGGCGACGTGCTGCTGGTCAAGCCCACCGTGCAGGATATTCCGGCCATCAACGAATCGCTTCTTTCCTGCACGCTGATGGTGGAGCGCGCGGGCTTTCCGAACTATGAACGCGCGGCTACGCTCAGCTATTATATATACGGCCATTATAAAGAAATCCCGATCACGCTCAGGTGATCGGAAAATCAAAATACGTGGCGGGATACGGCTCGTCTTTGAGCCGGTAGTGCCACCATTCCGCGGAATACGGCGTGAAACCGGCCTGCTCCATGAGGCGTTTGAGCAGCAGCCGGTTTAGTTTTTGCTCCTCCGTGCAGCCGGGATAGCCGTGATGCGAACGCTCGTCCATCAGGTCGAAATCGCCGCCCATGTCGAGGGGGACGCCGCTGAGGCGCGCGAGCGTGAGATCAACCGTGCCGCCGCGGCTGTGGCCGGATTTTTCCGCCACATAGCCTTGCGGAATCAGGTCTGTTTTCGCGATGCGCGGATAATGAGCGGCTTTTGTGAGGCCATTTTCGGGCGAAAGCGACCAGCGTATGAAATGGTTCACCGCGCGCTGCGGGCGGTAGGCGTCCCAGAACAGCAGCCTGAGCCGCATAGCGGCCGCAGCGTCGCGCACGCGCAGGAGCGCTTCGGCCAATTCGCGCGAACCTACGACGCGCGGGACGAGGTAGCCGTCCACCGGTTCGCCCACGAAGTTATCGCTGCCGGCGTATTTCGCGTCGGAGAGCGTACCGGGCACGGCCTCGTCGAGATAGACAAATCCATCAGGGAGCATGAGGGCACCTCCGGGCGTTCTTACTGCGCCTTCGCCGTCGGCTTGGAGAAATACAGCACCAGGTCGTCGTCGTTGAGGCAGGGTTCGTAGGGCGGCAGGGGCCTGTTCTTATACCACACGCCGGAACCGTCCGGAACGTAGCCGCGTTTGACGTACATGCGCTGGGCGCTGCCGTAGCTGTCGTAAAGGCCCACGCCGATGGTGATCACGTCGGAATAATCCGCCGCGGCGGCTTCGGCGGCGTCCATCAGCGCGGAGCCCACGCCTTGGCGGCGATAGCGCTCGAACACGTTGAAATCCATGATCTCCGGCCACTTCTTCCCGGCGAACGGGCCATGTTCGGGTTCTTTGACGAGCGTGACGTAGCCCAGCGGAACGCCGTCCTTTTCGGCGACGAAGGTCAGGCGCTTGCCGGCCTGTTCCTCGGCCATGTAGCGCGTGTAAAGGCCGGGGCGTTCGTCCCAGCCCATGGCGCGCAGCGCGGCGTTGATGTCGGCTTCGTCCTGGGGCTTCATGGGGCGGATGATGATATCGTTCATGAAGTCACTCTCCTGAAAAAGCGCCGCCGCGAGCGCTAGACTTGCGGCGGCGCGGATATTTGCGGGATTACACCTCAGCCTTGACCTTCTTCAGATGCACGAAGCGGGGCAGGCCGTTCTCCTTCACGAGCTTGGTCTCGCCCTGGATCAGCGGCAGGGCATAGTCGATGAAACCCTGCTTGATGCCGTCGCCGGTCTCGTTGATCCATTCGAGGGGCAGCTTCTTCTCGGTGTTGGCCACGATGGTCAGCGGGAAGAGCTTGATGTTGCAGACATAGTTGCCCTTCTCGTCGTAGGAGCGCTCGAAGCCGACCATCCTGTCGGTCACGCCCGCCACGGCGTTTTCGACCGCGGCCTTGCCGGAGGCGAAGGATTCGTCGATGTCGGTCTGGGACGCGCAGTGCGCCGCGCAGCGCTGCAGCAGGCTCAGTTCGATGCCGCGCACCTTCGCGCCGGTCTGCTCTTTAATGTAGTTCGCCAGATACAGCGCGGTGCCGCCCAGCTGGGCATGGCCGAAGGAGTCCTTGGCCATGTTCTTGTTGGCGTACTCGGCGATGAACGTGCCGTCCTTGTCGTGGATGCCCTCGGACACGACGACGAAGCACTTTTTGTTCTTCGCGTAGATTTCCTTGACCTTGGCGGTGAAGGCGTCGATGTCGAAGTCGATTTCGGGCACGTAGATGAGGTCAGGGCCGTTGCCGGCGACGCCAGCCAGCGCGGCCGCGGCGGTCAGCCAGCCGGCGTGGCGGCCCATGCACTCCAGCACGGTGATCATGCCGGTGTCATAGACGCGGGAGTCGTGATACACTTCCATGACGGAGGTGGCGATGTACTTGGCGGCGGAGGCGAAGCCGGGGCAGTGGTCGGTGCCGGCCAGGTCGTTGTCGATGGTCTTCGGGATGCCCATGCAGCG
>JAFZRB010000414.1 GCA_017620115.1 Clostridia bacterium
CAGCATCCTATTGCGATAGACAGCAAAGAGCCGGGCTAACACCTCATCCGCCTCTCACGAGGCACCTTCCCCTCGAAGGGGAAGGCAAGGTTTTATCGCTTCAACAAACTCCAATTTACTGGATCAAATGAGACGGCCCTGCCCGTCCGCGCTTTCTCCTTGATAAAACGGCGGTTTTCACGTATAATAGACGCCGATGAAGTCCGTCCATGGCGGCGGACGGCTGAAGAAAAATCACGGCAGAGAAAGCATGCATTGGGAGGTATGGATCATGACAACTCAGGTGGAAAGAATCAGACTCGCGATCATTGGCTGCGGCCGCTTCGCCAGGTTTTTCGTGCCGCTGTTCAAGGCGCACCCGGCGGTGGAAAAAGTCTGGGTCTGCGACCTGATCCGGGAACGCGCGGAGGAGTATTCCCGGCAGTTCGGCGTCGACATCATGGACAGCTTCGAAGCCGCCCTCGGATCCGACAGGGTCAACGCCGTCGCGATTTTTACCCAGCGCTTCAAGCACGGACCCATGGTCATCGAGGCGCTGAAAGCGGGCAAGCATGTCTACAGCGCCGTTCCGTGCGCCATAGACATCGACGATATCCGCGCAATCGAAAAGCTGGTTCGCGAAACCAGGCTGACCTATTCCATGGGCGAGACCGGCTTCTACCGCGGCCCGGCGGTCTTCTGCCGCGAGGAATACGCCAAAGGCACCTTCGGCCGGTTCACCTATGGCGAAGCGCATTACAATCACGATATCCGCAACATGGAAGAAAGCTTCCGCAGCTCCGGCGGCGAGGACTGGAGGAAATACGCGGGCATTCCCCCGCTGTATTACCCGACGCATTCCACCTCCATGGTGCTCAGCGCCATGCCCGGCGTATACGCCAAAAAGGCGGTGGCCCTGGGGTACGCCCGCAGCCCCCGGACGGACATTTTCGGAAGAGACGGCCAGAATCTGTACGACAATCCCTTCGCCAACACCGCCATGCTGCTGGAGCTCTCGAACGGCGGCATCGCGCGGATCAGCGAAAACCGCTGCGTGGGCTGGAAAGCGCCGGAAACCTACATTTCCCAGTTCTACGGCGACAACGGCGGTTATGAATTCTCCGTGGCCCGGCACAGCCTCGCGACATGGAGGCCGGACGATCCCCACAAGGTCGTCATGAAGGACGTCACCCGGCTGCTTCAGCCCGAAGAGGTGTATTCGAGAATCACGGGCGACTATGAAGCCGCCATTCAGGAAATCGCCGACGGCGCCGGGTTCTACAGCGCCTGCCCCATTCAGCCGGTCGACCGGCTGCCCGAGGCGTTCAGGGGCATGGCAAACGGCCATAACGGCACCCACCATTTCCTGGTGGACGACTTCTGCCGCGCCTGCCAGACCGGAAAGCTCTCGCCCACGAATATCTGGCAGGTCGCCCGCTGGAACATCCCCGGCCTCATGGCGCATCAATCCGCGATGGAGGGCGGCAGGGTTCTGGATGTGATCGACCTGGGCGATCCGCCGGCTGACTGGGACGTTCTGGACTGGAAAAAGTAACAGGTTCGACGGCTCGCGTGACAAGAGCCCCCTTCCCCGCGAAGAGCGGGGAAGGGGGCTGCGCTGTATACGCCTTCGATCCGTTCCGCCGGGCGGGCGTCTGTCAGTAGCCCACTTTCTCCCAGCATTCAAACGGCGCGGCCACTTCCTCGCTGATGTAGACCTGCGTCTTCATGGTCTGCAGCATCGAGCTGGGCACCAGCGGCGTCACCGGGCCGTGGGTCACCAGGCGCGAGGTCATGCGCTGCCAGGAGGAGAAGGTGTTGTTGGTCAGCAGGGCGTGCACCTCGATGCGCTCCTTGGCCCGCTTCACGTCCACGGGGCCGATGGTCGCCGCCCTGGGCGGAACGCTGGCCACATAGCCGGACTGCCCGAACACGCCGTGCAGGCTGTTCTGCGCCACCGTCAGCGGGTGCAGCGTCACCAGCCGCGCCTCCAGGTTCAGCCACTCCTCGATGTTGTCCCTCACGAAATCCGCCACCGGATCGATGAACGCCACGTGTCCCGTCCAGCCGGGCGAGGTGGAGATGATGTCCGCGCCACCCTCGGTCACGTCGTTGATGAGCTTCGAGTAATGGCCGATGTTCTCGTTCGTCGGGTAATGCACGTTCTCCATCGGCATGCGCAGCTTCGGGTCGATCTGATACACCAGGTATTTCAGCATCGAATGCACGAAGCCCGCCTCGTAGGTCTCCGGCGCGATGTTGCCCTGATCGTCCGCCCATTCGTCCTCGGCGAAGATGTGCACCTTCGAGCAGTCAACCTGGAAATAGTTGATCAGCTGGGCCAGCGGGATGTAGGTTTCCGGCTCGGGATTGCCCAGGATCATCGAGAACTTCCGGCCGGCCTCGCTGGCCGCCTTCAGCCGGGCAAACAGCGTGGCGATGAGCACCGGATGCGGGTTCATCATGACCTTCACGCGGAATTCCGGGTGCTGCCAGGGCTCGTGCTGCTCCAGCTGCTCGCGCGTCAGCAGCCGCACCCGCTCGCACACCTCCCTGTCCTGGAAGGGCACATAGCTGCCCGGCTTGAAGCTGAGCTTGGTCGAGGGATCAAAAACGATGTCTTTCATGGCTGTTCCTCTCCTTCTAAGATGGTCGTTTTTACGTTCATCCAGTAATCCGTGACGATCAGATCCGCGCGCCTGCCCACGGCGATTTCCCCGCGGTCGGCAAAGCCGAGGGCCTCGGCCGGATTGCGGGAGGCGTAGCCGAACACGTCCACGATGGACGCGCCCGTGTGCTTCATCATGTTCCGCATGGCCGCGCTCAGCGTCAGCTTCGAGCCGGCGATTTCCCCCGCGTAATCGAAGTTGATGTCGTCCACGCCGTCGTATCCCGGCGGCGTCGGCCCGTCGGCGGCGTAGGCGTCGGAGATCAGGATGATTCGGTCGTCGCCCTTGATTTTCCGGATCAGCCGCAGCATGAAGGGATCGACGTGGATGCCGCGGCTGTCGCAGATCAGCTCCGCGTATATCTCCCTGTGGTAATTCACGAACTCGTCCACGCAGACGCCCTTCACCTCCGGGTATTTCTGGATGGTGCCGGTGGCGTCGGTGTGGTGCGTGCCGATGCGCAGCCCCAGCGGGAGCAGCGGCTCCATCTGGAACGGCTCGGCCTCGCTGTGCGCAACGGCGAACACCGCGCCGGGACAGAGGCGGCGCACGTCGCGCACGTAATCGAGGATGCCCTCCCGCTCCGGCGCGACGGCCCAGACCCGTGCGATATCCTTCGCCGCCTCGACGATGGGCATGTAGTCCGCGCGGCTCACAGGGCCGCGCCAGGGGTTGTTCTCCTTGTCGCAGCCGAATTTGGGGTTCAGGTAGGGTCCCTCCATATACAGCCCGCCGATGTTTTTGCACCGGGGGTCGCTCATGGCGGAACGGATCGTCCGGATGGCGACCAGCCATTCCCGCTGATTCATGGAGAAATACAGCGCGGGCAGGACCGTCGTGGTGCCGGCGCGCAGGTGATACTGCGAAACTGCGGCCGGATCGTCGATGAAGAATACCCTGTCCGAGGCGTGGGTGTGGATGTCGATCAGCCCCGGCCCGACGAACAGCCCCTCCGCGTCGATGAGCCCGCACCCCTCGGGCGCTTTGAAATCCCGCATTTCGCCGAACCCGGCGATCAGGCCGCCTTCGATCAGGATATAGCCTTCCGACATCAGGTGATCGCGAAGCACGAGCTTCGCGTTGACGATGGCCTTCATGGCATTCACTCTTTCCGGCGCACATCGTTCAGCAGCGCCAGGCCTTCCTCTATGATCCGCTCCGCGACGCCCGCCGCGAAGATGGAGCTGCGCGCCTCATAACCGCCCTCGTCGTAAGCCTCCCGCATGGGGAAGTAGCCCTCGTAGCCGTTGGTGATGCAGCAGGGCAGCACCAGCGACCAGCCCGGCGCTTCTTTCAGCGCCCGTCCGATCCCTGTGAACGGTTCGCCCGGCAGGCCGATCAGCGCGACGTCGCCGATGACGGCCGCGCTCAGCGGCATCGTGAACGAGGCGGGGCCGTGCTCCAGGCGGAGCATGCGTTCCGCTTCGGCGACCACCGTGGTCAGCTCCATGCCCTCAAAGGGGATCTCGCCGTCGCGGCCATCCCTGTACAGCGCGGCGTATTTCCGGGCCGTCTCCAGCGCCTCCGGAGCCGGAAGATTGGAGGGAACTTCGATGGTGCGGACGCGGCCGCACAGGCGGTTCACATCCTGCCAGCAGACCTTGTCGTAGACCTGCAGCACCGCGCCGGCCACCGCGTTGCCGATGTGCCGCGCGTGGCCGTAGCCCCGATCCACATCGTCGAAATCGTGGAAGAGGTCGTTTTGAAAGCCGGCGGACGGGCGGACGTTCACATGGTTGACGTCGCCCTCCGCGCCGTTGAAGAACACGCACCTGCAGTCGTCCAGGGCTTTCTCAACCCGCCTGCGCAGGAAACCGGGCCAGTCCGCCGAAAGCCGGCAACCGCCCACGGTATCGGGATGGTTGCCGAAATTGACCAGCGCGATATCGGGCGCGCCTTCGCGGCTGAAACGCAGCACATTGACCCGGTCGTCCACGTCTCCGATCGGTTCCAGTATGTCGGGGTTTCCGACGCCCGGATTGGTGCGGATGCCGCCGTCCTTCATGCGGAAACGGCGAACGAACGCCACGTCCGGCGCAGCGCCCGTGCCCCAGCCCATCCGCGCCGGCTTCAGGTCGTCCAGAGCCAGCTTCGCGGCGTCGGCCAGCTTCTCC
>JAFZRB010000415.1 GCA_017620115.1 Clostridia bacterium
CACGGCAAGGATTCCACCTACGCCGCCGCGCTGTTCGTGGAGATGATATCCGCGATGAAAAAGAGCCCCACGGAAATCGTCGAAATGCTGGAAAAGAAATACGGCAAATACGTAATGGCAGAGGGCAACTATGCCTTCGCGCCAAACGACAGGCAGCGCATCCACAACCTGGTGTTCACGGAGAAGATCCTTCCCGATTTCGGCCGCGATATCGACCGCGTGAGCTACGAGGATGGCTGCAAGGTGTACTTCAGCGACGGGGGCTTCGTCACCTGCCGCTTCTCCGGCACCGAGCCCCTGCTCCGCATCTTCGCCGAGGCCGGAGAGAAAGAGCGCGCGCAGGCGAGCATCGACGCTTTCCGCGCCGCTCTCGGGCTCTGACGCCATCAATCATCATAAAACCGCCCGGCGCGTTCCATTCCGCGCCGGGCGGCTTTATTCGGGAATTCCCCGTTTACTTCTCCGCCTCCCGCGGCGAATACAGCGTCAGC
This sequence comes from Clostridia bacterium, assembly GCA_017620115.1. Taxonomy (GTDB): domain Bacteria; phylum Bacillota; class Clostridia; order Christensenellales; family Aristaeellaceae; genus Firm-10. The sequence continues at coordinate 492 of JAFZRB010000415.1, forward strand.
GTAAAGCTGAACACGCTCCCCTGCCCCGGCTGGCTGGTCACCCAGATGCGCTCGCCCATCGACTGCAGTATTTCCCGCGCGATGGACAGCCCCAGCCCCGAGCCGGACGAGCCGGTGCGCGACTTGTCCGCCTTGTAGAATCGATCGAACACATAGGGCAGGTCGGCCTTCGCGATGCCGACGCCTGTGTCGGATACCGACACAACGGCGCGGTCATCCTCCTCGCGCACATCCAGCGCAATCGAGCCGCCCTCGGGGGTGTACTTCATGGCGTTGTCCAGCAGAATCACCAGCACCTGCTCGGCCCGGTCAGCGTTGGTAAGCACATCGGGACATTCCGACGGATCGACCAGCAACCGGAAGGTCTGGTTTTTTTCGCGCGCCGCGCCGGTGTACTTGTCGGCCAGGTCTTCGATGATGGCGCTCAGCGCCACCTGCCTGACCTCCATCGACAGCTTTCCGCTCTGCAGGCGGCTCAGCTCCATCAGGTCGTCGATCAGCCGGCTCAGGCGCAGCGTTTCCCGCAGCAGAATGTCGTAATAACGCATGCGCGTCTCGTCGTTCTTTACCATGCCGTCGCGCAGCGGCTCGATCAGACCGCGCATGGCGGTCAGCGGCGTGCGTAGCTCGTGGGACACGTTGGCCACGTAATCGCGGCGGGTGCGTTCCAGGCGTTCGCTCTCGGTGATGTCGGTGAACAGGCCCACCGCGCCCACGGTCTGGCCGTCCTCGCCCGTGACCGGATTGATGGTGGCGCGGATCACGCGATCCGTGGTCACCAGGTCGTAAACGGCCGGCGCGCTGTCGACGATCGCCCGGTCGAACGCCTGCCAGAGCGCTTCGTCGGGGACAAGCGCCATTCGGTCGTTTGTGGAATCGTTGCCCGGATACATTTCCCGCATGGCCGGGTTGAAATACGTGATCCTGCCGGCGGAATTGACCGACACGAAGCCCTCGCGCAGCCCGTTGACGGACTGCCTCAGGCGGTTGCGTTCTATCGTCAGCTCGGACAGGTTATGAGACAGCTCGCTGGAGAGGTAGTTCAGCGAGGCGGCCAGCTGGCCCACCTCGCCGCGCTGGCTGGCGTCGGCCTCGATGGAGAAATCGCCCGCGGCCATGCCCATCGCGGCGTCGCTCATCTGGCGCAGGGGACGCAGCGTACGGCCTATGACGTAATACACCAGCACCACGATGAGCGGCATGATGATGAGCAGCGACAGCATGAGCGCGCTGTTCATTCCGCTCACGGCGGCCAGCGCCTCATAGAGCGGCACGATCATCAGCACCGCGCCGTCGACGTTTCCATTCTGCCGCATGGGCGAAGCCACGCAAACCAGCTGCACCGACGAAAAGAACGATCCGCCGCTGAAGCTCGAAACCTCCTCGCCCGCCAGCGCGCGCCGCACGATGCCGTCCAGGGAGGCGATGGCCTCGTCCGTCACGCCGTCGCTGGCGGCCACCGCCGCGCCTTCGCCGTCCACCACGATGAACGAGCCGCCCAGAACGGAGCTTTCCTTCCGCAGAAAGGAGAGCAGCGTGTCGACAGAGGCCGCGTCGCTTCCCCCGCGCAGCTCCACCAGCCGGCCCAGCGCACGCGCCTTCGGGATCATCTCGTTCGCCTTGATGCTGGCGAAAATCGCGCGGGAGGTGAGCGTGTAAATCGCGCCGGTCAGCAGCAGCGCCAGGGCCAGCGTCATGACCACAACCATAAATACTTTCCGGAGCAGGACGCTCTTTTTCATGGCCGCTTATCCTTCGACATCGAACTTATAGCCCACGCCGTAGACCGTCTTGAGCGACCACGGCACGCCCTCCTGCGGCAGCTTCTGGCGGATGCGCTTGATGTGGGTGTCGACCGTGCGCGTGTCGCCGAAGAAATCGTAGCCCCACACATGCGAGAGGATCTGCTCGCGGCTGAACACCTGCCCGGCGTGAGAGGCCAGCATGTGCAGGATCTCGACCTCCTTGGGCGTACAGGGAATCACCTGATCGCCCGCCTTCACATGATAGTTGCTGAGGTTGATTTCCAGCTGCGGAAACCGGATGATGTTCATGTCGGCGGGCGTCTTCTCGGAGAACCGCCGCAGCACCGCCTTGATGCGCGCCAGCACCTCGCGCGGGCTGAAGGGTTTCACGATGTAGTCGTCCGCGCCCAGCTCGAGGCCCAGTATGCGGTCGATCTCCTCGCTCTTGGCGGTGAGCATGATGATGGGCAGGCTCTTCGTGAGCCGGATGGTGCGGCACACGTCGATGCCGGACATGCGCGGCATCATCAGGTCGAGGATCATCAGGTCGGGCTGACGCTCCTCGACCAGCCGGAGGGCCTCCTCGCCGTCGTAGGCGGAAATGTGCTCGTATTTTTCAGCGTCGAGATACAGGCCGATGGACTCGTGCACGACCGGATCGTCGTCGCAGATCAGTATCAGAGGGTACATGGACATAGCATCACCTCATTTAATTCAGCAGCTATACAGCTATCCCGTCTTATTATAGTACAGTTTTCGGGATCCTTGCAATAATTTCGGCAAAGAAATATAAATTATTCATAAATATCATTACTTTGTCATGATTCCCGGCC
>JAFZRB010000008.1 GCA_017620115.1 Clostridia bacterium
CAGTTCATCCATCCCTCCGTGCTGAAGACCTGCCAGCTCTCCATGGGCATGACGGTTTTGGAGCCCGGCTCCGTGTGGAACACCATGCCCGCCCATACCCACGAGCGCCGCATGGAGGTGTATTTCTACTTTGAAGTGCCGGAGAACAACGTGGTGTTCCATATGATGGGCGAGGGTCAGGAGACCCGCCACGTGGTGATGCAGAACGAGCAGGCCATCATTTCGCCCTCCTGGAGCATCCACGCCGGCGCGGGCACCAGCAATTACACCTTCATCTGGGCCATGGGCGGCGAGAATCAGGCCTTCGACGACATGGACACCATTCCCACCACCGAACTGCGCTGACGCCGAATCAACGTGCAATGGGAAAGAAGGCGTGCAGTCATGAAAGAATACAAGCTGGTATACTTGAATAAAGGTTTCAAATTGAGCCGGGAAAAGGATCTGGAACAGGCCGAAACCATCATCAATCAGTATGTTTCCGAGGGATGGACGCTGCAGCAGATCGCAAATCCCGCCGATGGCGTTGGCGCGATGGTCGGCGTGTTCTATAGGGAAAACGAACTGTAATTCAATGCTCTGCCCAATGGCAGAAGGGGGAAAACACCATGGACATGAAAGCATTCAGCCTGGAAGGGAAAATCGCCTGGATCACAGGCGCAAGCTACGGCATCGGCTTCGCCATCGCCGAGGCGTTCCACGCCGCGGGCGCGACCATCGTATTCAACGACATCAATCAGGAGCTGGTCGACCGGGGCCTTAATTCCTACGCCGAAAAAGGCATCCCCGCGCGCGGCTATGTGTGCGACGTGACCGACGAGGACGCCGTGAAGGCGCTGGTGAAGACCATCGAGCGGGAAATCGGCGTGATCGACATCCTGGTGAACAACGCGGGCATCATCCGCCGCATCCCCATGACCGAGATGAGCGCCGCCGAGTTCCGCAAGGTCATCGACGTCGACCTGAACGCGCCTTTCATCTGCGCCAAGGCCGTCATCCCCGCGATGATCGAAAAGGGCCACGGCAAGATCATCAATATCTGCTCCATGATGAGCGAGCTGGGCCGCGAGACCGTCTCCGCCTACGCCGCGGCCAAGGGCGGCCTGAAAATGCTCACCCGCAACATCTGCTCCGAGTATGGCGGGCATAACATCCAGTGCAACGGCATCGGCCCCGGCTACATCGCCACGCCCCAGACCGCGCCGCTGCGCGAGCGCCAGCCGGACGGCAGCCGCCATCCCTTCGATCAGTTCATCGTCGCCAAGACGCCCGCCGCCCGCTGGGGCACCACGGACGACCTGCAGGGTCCGGCGGTATTCCTGGCCTCCGATGCCAGCAATTTCGTGAACGGCCACATACTGTATGTGGACGGCGGCATACTGGCCTACATCGGCAAGCAGCCATAACGGGAATTTCTTTATCAACGGCATCCGGACCTGTTCTGTGGAGGATGGGTTCGGATTTTCTCAAAAAGGAGAGGAGTTCATTGGAGATCCGACATGCGGCGCCGGAAGACCTGGACGCCGTCACGGCGGTGGAAGCCGCGTGCTTTCCCGCGGCCGAGGCGGCGACCCGCGAGGCGTTCTCCGCGCGCATCGCGCGCTATGGCGATCACTTCTGGCTGCTGAAGGACGGCGGCGCGCTGGTCGCCTTCGTGGACGGCATGGTCACGGACGAGCCCGACCTGCGCGATGCCATGTTTGAAGATGCGGCGCTGCACGATGAAAACGGCGCGTGGCAGATGATCTTCGGCGTGAACACCGTGCCCGAGCGCCGTCGGCAGGGCTGCGCGGCCCTGCTGATCCGGCGCGCCATCGCAGACGCCCGCGCGCAGGGCCGGCGCGGCCTCGTGCTCACCTGCAAGGAACGGCTGATCCATTACTACGCGAAATTCGGCTTCGTCGACGAGGGCGTGACACCGCAGTCGACGCACGGCGGCGCGGTGTGGCATCAGATGAGGCTGACGTTCTGATACTGATACAATGAACCGCTTCCTGGGGGAAAACCGGGAAGCGGTTCATTGATGGATTTGACGCCGCGCTTTACCCGGCTACCATGCCGTTCACGACGCTGAAGAGCGCGCCGTCGTACTCAACCGTGCCGGTGAAGCCCTCGTCCAGTCGGCCGCCAACGATGTAGAACCACGCGCCGTCATACTGCGCCAGACCGGTGTACTGGGACTGAACCCTGCCGTCGCCGCAGTAATACCACGCCTTGCTCGCGGGATCCTGCACGAGCCCCTGCGCCTCGGTGAGGATGCGGCCCGCACCGACGACGAAGCGCTCGCCGTCGTAATCCACGAAACCTGCGAAGGTCGTATCCAGCTTGCCGCCTGACACGTAGAACCACGCGCCGTCGTACAGCACGACGCTGGTGACCTCGGTGTGCACGATGCCGGCGGAGCAGTAATACCAGTCGCTCGGATGCGCGAGGTCGTTCACCAGCCCCTCGGCGCTGGCGTCGACCTGGCCGTTCTGAACCATGACGAGCGCGCCGTCCAGGTTATAGACGCCCGCGTAGGACGGATCGGGGCCGGGAATGACGCCGGGTTCCTCCGGGCCGGCGGGCTCTTCCGATCCGGCGACGACATAGGGAATGCTGTTTTCGACGGCATAGCTCAAGGCGAAACTGTCCGGCGCGACGGTAAGTGTGAAGCCGCTGGCGTTGCCGGCGCAGAGAAGGCTGGACAGCTGGAGCTGCCTGCTGAGATCGAGCGCGGTCAGCGGATTTCTGAACACATCCAGGTATTCCAGCTTTGGGTTATGGGAGAGATCCAGCTGGGATATGCTGTTGGAGCCTACGATCAGTATCGACAGCTCCGGATTGAGGCTCACATCCAGGCTTGTCAAGCGCATCTGCTCCGCCTGGAGGGTCTGCAGGAGCGGATTGCCTCTCACGTTCAGGTCGGTCAGCCTGTTGCCCTGGCAGGCCAGGAGCACGAGCTCGGGGTTGCGGCTGACGTCGAGCTCGGTCAGGTTGTTATAGGCGCACGCCAGATTTGACAAATGGGGGAAGAACTCGATGCCTTTCAGGGAAGCGAGCGGCGACGGGAGGTCGTATTTACTGACATATAAGGAGTCAACGCCGTCGATTTCCGCCTCGCTAAGCGAGCCGTTATGATCCGAGTCGAAATTCTCGGCGATATACGCGCGGAACACGGCGTCCGGGAAACTGTTTCCGTCGATGGCCACGTCCGCGCGGGCGGCTGCCCCGGCGCAGAGCAGGAATGCCAGAACCGCTGTCAACAACCTCTTCATTTGGGAAGCCCTCCTCATCTGTTGTTTGCCGGTATGGAAACGGTGTCATTTCGCGCGACACGGCAGGCGCGGCCGGGACGGCGCTAGAAAATCTGTCCTTCCAGCGCGCTGCGCGCCGCGAGGATGTATTTCGCCGTGTCGAGCGGGTTGACGCCCGCGCGCGGACAGGAATGCGTTTCGGGGCATTCCTGGTAGCGGCTGACGCGCATGGTCAGCGCGCCGCGTCCGCCCGAGAGCGCCGCCAGGCGGGTGGGGAAGTCGAAGCTGGTGCGCACCGGCGCTTCGGCCACCAGCACCATGGAGCCACGCGATTCGACGGTTTCCGCGCTCAGCGTTTCGCCGCGCATGGCCACGATCTCGCTCATCACCCTGCCGCCCAGCTCCGCGGGCACGGTGACGCGCATCCGGACGATGGGCTCCAGCAGCACCGTGCCGCCGCGCCGCAGGCCGTCCATCAGCGCCATGGGCGTGGCCACGATGAAATCCAGCGGGTGCGTGTGCCATTGGTGGTCGCTGCCGTCGATGAGCGTGATGGACACGTCGTCCACCTGCCAGCCCAGCATGCCCTGCCTGAGCCCCAGCGTCAGGCCCTGTTCGATCTGATGCTGGTAGCGCTCCTTGATGACGCGCACGGGCACCTCCGAGCGGTAGCTCACCCCGCTGCCGCGCGGCGCGGGCTCGATCAGGAATTTGATGACGGCCCAGCAGGGCTTTGGCATGGTGTAGGCCACGAAGCCCTCCGCGGCCTCGCGGATGGTCTCGCGGTAAATCACCTGCGGCTCCGCGAAGGCCACGTTCAGGCCGAAGCGCGTCTTCATCTGCTCGGCCAGGATCTCCATCTGGATCGCGCCCATGATGCGGATGTGCGCCTCGCCCAGGAACTGCCTGACGTCCAGCAGCGGATCCTCCGCGCTCATGAGCGAGAGCGCCTTCAGAAGCGCGGGCCTGTCGTCGGCCTTTTCAGGCGTTACGCGCACCATCATCAGCGGCGCCTTCAGCACGCCTTTGCCCATGGCGCGCGGGAGGCGTTCCTTCCGGCCGATGACCTGCCCCACGGCGATGTCGCCCAGTCCGTAGACCACGCCGATCTCACCCGGCTGCAGCGCGCCCTTATCCGCGCCGCGGCCTTCGAGCGATATGTCGCGAATCTGCGTGATCTTGCGCGGCTCAATGCGCGTGTCGGCGAGGTAAGCGCCCTCGCGCTCGACGGCCAGGTCGAGCTGGTCGCGGTTCCTGATCGTGCCGGAAAACATCCGCACGTACGCGCCGCGGCCCATCGCGGGATCGTCGTCCAGCGCGAATACGATGCCGCACGCCTCGCCGTCCCCGCCGACGGGTTCATCCGGAACGAGCAACGCGGCGACGGCGTCCAGCAGCGGCTCGATGCCCTGTCCCTTCAGCGCGGAGCCCTTCAGCGCGGGAAACACCCGGATATCGCGCATGAGCGGCCGCAGCTTCCGCATCAGCTCGCCGCGCGGATACAGCGCGCCGGAGAGATAGTCCTCCATCGCCTGCTCGTCGTGCTCGCCGAGGGCGGCCATGAGCGCCTCGTCGTCGTCCAGCGGCACGATCCCGGCGTGCAGCCGTTCCCGCGCCTGCGCCAGAACGGCAGTGAAATCGGCGGTTTCGCGATCCATTTTGTTGACGAACACGAGCGTTGGGATGCGCTGTGAAAGCAGGCTTTCAAACAGCACTTCGGCCTGTGGCTGTACGCCGTCCGCGCCGCTGAGCAGCAGCACCGCCGCGTCCAGCGCCCACATGGAGCGCTCGACCTCGGCGGAAAAGTCGCTGTGGCCGGGCGTGTCGATGAGGTTGACGCGCACGCCTTTCCATACGAGCGGCGCGCAGGCGGCGCGCACGGAGATGCCACGCCGGCGCTCGATGTCCATGCGGTCCGTATGCGCCGTGCCTCGGTCGACGGAGCCGGGCGTGCGGATCGCACCCGCGGCCAGCAGCAGCTGCTCGCTGAGGGTGGTCTTGCCCGCGTCGACGTGGGCGAATATGCCGATGGAACAGGTCTTCATGCGTCGTCCTCCGTGTCGGGCCGGTCGAGCGGGACAACCTCGCAGACATGCAGCGCGTCGCCCTGCACGGTGAAGCGCAGGTCGAAGCCCGCGAAGGCGACGCCGTAGCGCCGCTCCGCGTCGCCATGCTTATAGCCGGGGCGTGGATCCTGCGCGAGCAGCTTCACGGCCGCCTCGCGCCGGTTTTCAGGCAGCAGCCCGAGCAGCCCGGGCGGGAAATCCACCCGCAGCGTATCGAACTTAACCTCCCCGGCGAAGCCGTCGGTCGCTTCGGGATGGCAGTCGGCATAGGGCAGGTAGGGTTTGATGTCGTACACGGGCGTGCCGTCCATGAGATCCGCGCCGCGCACGATGAGCGCCGGCCCGTCCGGCGCGCCGTATTCGACGCGCTCCAGCCGCACGCAAGACAGGCCGATGGGGTTGGGGCGGAAGGGGGAGCGCGTCGCGAACACGCCCATGCGCCGGTTGCCGCCCAGTCTCGGCGGCTTGACGGTGGGGGACCACGCCTCGCGGACGCTTTCGGAGAACTGCCAGATGAGCCATATGTGCGAGAAGCCATCCAGTCCGCGCAGCGCTTCGGGAACGCGATACTCCTCCTCGAACACGACCCGGCCGATCAGCTCGTCGACGAGGCCGCTCTGACGCGGTATGCCGAATTTGGCGGGAAAGTCGGTGTGGATACGGGCGATAACGCGCATGAAAGCATCTCTCCCCGGATTCGTTTCGGTGTGGATCGCCTGCCGCGCGACGCTCAGAAGGGCATGGCCATTTTCTCCTTGCCGTCGAGCGTCTTCCAGATAAAGCCCTCGTCGGTCAGCAGCATGTAGCCGCGCCAGCTGCCGTCCTTGGGAAGGGAGATGGAACCGGGATTGACGCATGCGTAGCCGTCGTGCTCGCGGCACACCTGAACGTGGGTGTGTCCGTGCAGCAGGATATCGCCCTTCTTCAGCTTTGGTGGCGCTTCTTCATTGAAGACGTGTCCGTGCGTGGCGAAAACCATGCGGCCGCCGGCGTAGACGACGCAGTATTCGGCCATGATGGGAAAGTCGAGCACCATCTGGTCGACGTCGCTGTCGCAGTTGCCGCGCACGCAGAGTATTTCGCCGCCGATGGAGTTGAGCATTTCGTCCACCCGGGCGGGCGCGTACTCGTCCGGCAGGGGATTGCGCGGGCCGTGGTAGAGGATGTCGCCCAGGAGCAGCAGTTTGGCGGGCCGCTCGCGCTCGCGGGCTTCGAGCAGGGCGCGGCACCAGCGCGCCGAACCGTGGATATCGGAAGCGATCATGATTCTCATAGGCGTGCCCCTTCACAGATGATCGGTACCGGTATATTATTCCACATGTGGCGCTGAAAATCCTGCGGCGACAGGCGATAATTGCGTAAATATGCTCAATGATACGGCGTTTCGAGCGCGTCGACCGGCGCGCCGTCCGCGTCCCGCGCGCTGAGATAAAGCGCGTCGCCCGCGAGCGTTCCGATGATTTCGCCCCGCGCGACGCACCGTCCCGGCGCGAGGCCCGCGCGCAGGCCGCCATAGCGCACGGAGCCGCCGTCAACGCGCTCGACCGTGACATGCCATCCCAGGTCGTTTTCGCAGCTCATTGCCACGCGGCCGGGCAGAATGGCCCGAACGAAAGCGCCCGGCTCGCCGTGAAGCAGCGCGGTTTCGCGCAGGCTCCACTGGCCGAGCGCTTCGTCGAACACCGGCCCGAACGCCTCGGCCACCTCGAATCCGTCCAGCGGATCCTGCGCCATGGCGGACGCCTGCGTTTCCGCCTGGACGGCGCGCGGCGCGGACAGCCGGTTTTTCACCAGCCAGGCTGCGCCGCACATCAGCAGTGAAGCGAGAACGATAAACAGGGTAAAATCGTGCTTTTTCATGGCCGTTACACTCCTTCCCGGGAAAAGCATGCCCGCTCTGCAGGGGATTATGCGTTGTATGCGGGAAGAAAATGTGCTATAATGACGGACGGAAACGATGCCTTCCCCGCGCCCGAACGGGAAGGGCATATCGTCCCGCCCAGCCGGATATTCTATTGATAAAGAAACCGGCGGGAGGGATTTGCGTGTGGAGAAAGCTTTGCGTATGTATTGTGTGCGCGCTGGTTGCGCTGCCGGGCGCGGCGGACGCGCTGTCGGCCGGGGCGCTGGAGAGCGGTTCGCCCGCGCGGTATAACTGCGCGGCGGCGATGCTTGTGGAGCCTGTCAGCGGGCAGGTTATTTTCGCGGTGAACGCCGATGAAAAGCGGCCCGTGGCCAGCGTGACGAAGATCATGACCATTCTGCTCGCCTGCGAGGCCATTGAGAACGAGGCGATCAGTCTCGACGACCGCGTGCAGGTGAGCGCGAACGCCGCCGGTATGGGCGGCTCGCAGGCGCTGCTCGACGCGGGCGAAACGCAGACGGTGGGCGAGCTGCTCAAGAGCGTGATCGTAGGCAGCGCGAACGATTCCGCCGTGGCGCTGGCGGAATACATCGCCGGCTCGGCGCCGCTGTTCGTCGATCGCATGAACCGGCGCGCCGCGGAGCTGGGCATGGCGGACACGGTGTTCGTGAACTGCACCGGCCTGCCCGCCGAAGGCCAGCATACCACCGCGCGCGACGTGGCGGCCATGGCCTCGGAATTGACGAAGCACGAGGTCTATTACGATTATTCAACCGTCTGGCTGGAGGATTTCGTCCATGAGAGCGGCCGCGTGACCACGCTGACCAACACCAACAAGCTCGTCAGGCAGTACGACGGCTGCGACGGCATCAAGACCGGCTCCACCAACGAGGCGGGCTACTGCATGGCGGCCTCGGCCCGGCGCGGCGGCATGCGGCTGGTGGCGGTGGTGCTGGGCGCGGCGAGCGGTAAGGAACGCTTTTCCATCGCCGCTAAGATGATGGATTACGGTTTCGCGAACTACCGGCTGTATCCCGTGGCGGAGAAAGGCGCGAGGGTGCGCGGAGCGATGCCCGTGGAAGGCGGCTGCGCCGACAGCGTCGCCCTGCTGCTGGACGGCGATCTGACGCTGCTGGTGAAGAAGGGCGGCGAGGCGGACATTTCGCTGGAAGCGGAGCTGCCGGAATCGGTGACCGCGCCGGTCGGCGAGGGCGAGGTGATCGGCTATGTCAGCGTCCGGAAGGACGGCGAAACCGTGGCGCGGCTACCGATCGTTGCGGCCTCGGCCGTGCCGGTGCGCGGCCTCGGCGACGCCCTGCGGCATGTGTTCGACAAATGGGGCTTTCAGTAGCGATCGCGATAATGATTAGCAAACTGGAAATTCACCTGGAAATACTTGCGGAAACGGCGTAAAGAGGGTAGAATGATGAAACTGGCTTTGAGGCCCCCGGAGCCTGGAATGACCGTGCTCGCGGCCGTATCCGGCGGCGCGGATTCCGTGGCGCTGCTCGCTCTTCTGAAGGATCTGGCGGACAAGGGCGGGATCCGGCTACTCGCGGCGCATTTTGAGCACGGGATCCGCGGCGACGCCTCGCGGGAGGACGCGGAATTCGTGCGCCGGCTGTGCGAAAGCTGGCGTGTGCCGCTGATCGAGGGCAAGGGCGACGTGCCCGCGCTGGCGCGGGAGCGCGGCATGGGGCTGGAGCAGGCCGCGCGCGACGCGCGTCGCGAATTCCTGCGCGCGGCGCGGGAGCAGGCTGGCGCGGACTGCGTCGCGCTGGCGCATCATCTCGACGATCAGGCGGAGACGGTGCTCATGCACCTGCTCCGCGGCGCGGGCCTGACCGGCGCGGCGGGCATGCGGGAATGGGAAAACGGCCTCTGGCGGCCGCTGCTGGGCGTGCGGAAAGCCGAGCTGACCGATTTCCTGCGCGAACGGGGCGTCGCCTGGCGGGAAGACGCGAGCAACGCCGTCCCCGACAATCCGCGCAACATCATCCGCCTGACCGCCATGCCCGCGCTTGAACGGGCCTATCCGGGCGCCGTTCGCGCGCTGGGGCGCTTTGCCCGCCTCGCGCAGGCGGAGGACGACTACATGGGCGCGCAGGCGCGGGTCTTTCTGCACGAAAACGCGGAGATCGTGCCGGTCGGCGCGCGCGTGCGGTGCGTGCCAGACGCGCCGTCCGCCATCGTGCGGAGGGCGCTGCGCGCCGTCGGCGGGCTGGACGCTTCGGCCTGCCTGGCGGCGGAGGAGCTGTATCGCGCGGACAGAGGCGCGGTCATGCTGGGAAACGGCATAACCGCGGAGCGCGCGGGACAGAGTCTGTATTTTCTGAACGGCTTTTTCGCGCCGGACGCGGCGACGCTTCCCGAAGAGGGCGTCGCGCGGCTGCCGGGCGTGGGGGAGATACGCATATCGCCCGCGCCGCCTGTTCCCGAGAAGACACCGATGCGCCAGACGCTGGACAGGGACAGCCTGGCCGGGGCGTGCCTGCGCACGCGGCGTCCGGGCGACTTTATCCGCCCGCTGGGGCTTGGCGGCACGCAGAAGCTGAGCGATTACTTCATCAACCATCGCGTCGACCGGCCGATGCGCGACGCGGTTCTGCTCGTTGCCCGGGAGAGCGAAGTGTTTTGGGCGGCGGGCGTCGGCATATCGGAGAGCGCCAGGCTCAGGCCCGGATCGGCGGGCCTCCGGCTTGAGGCGAGAGAGTACAGAAGGAGTTGGGGAGAGCATGAAGCAGTATGACGATCTGGAGAAGATCCTGATTTCCGAAGAGGAGATCAGAACGCGCGTGGCCGAGCTGGGCCGCGCCATCACCGAGGACTATCGGAACGCGCCGGAACCCATCGTACTTGTGTGCATTTTGAAGGGCTCGGTTGTGTTTTATACCGACCTGATGCGGCAGATCGACCATGACTGCCGGCTTGATTTCATGATCGTGAAGAGCTACGGCGGCGGCACGGAATCCAGCGGCAACGTGCGCTTCGTGAAGGATCTGGACGACTCCATCACGGGCAAGCACGCGATCATCGTCGAGGATATCGTGGACAGCGGCCTTACGCTCACGTTCCTGCGGAAAAACCTCATCACCCGCGGCGCGAAGACGCTGAAAATCTGCACCCTGCTGGACAAGCCCATGCGCCGCAGCCCCAAATCGGAAATCAGCGTGGACTATTGCGGCTTCAAGATCCCAAACGAGTTCGTGGTGGGCTACGGGCTGGATTTTGACGAAAAATACCGCAATCTGCCGGAAGTTGGCGTATTAAAACCGGAAGTTTACAAAAATGTCTGACGCGCGGGTTTGAAACGCGCGGCCCGGCGTGCTATAATATACGGGTACGATTTTGGAATAAAGATACCGGGCAGGAAAGCGAGGGAGGCTCGTCTTGAATCAACCGAAATTCAGAAGGATCATACAGGTTCTGATGTATGTTCTGCTGGTTGTCGTCATACTGGTGGCCGTGCAGGCGATCGGCTCACCCACGCGGGACATCGTCAAGGAACTGAATTATTCGGAAGTGCTGGAGCTTGTTGAAAACGACAAACTGGCGTATGTCATGACCAGCGGCAATACGATGATCGGCGCGACGGTCGACAGCGGCATTACAGCCAAGGAATTCGGCACGCGCTATAATGTGACGGCCTTGCTGCCCAGCGTCAGCCAGTTCTATTCCGATGTAAACGCCATTTACGGCGAAAAGCTGGACAAGTCGCCCGATCAGGTCAAGGTGACGGACTACTATTTCACCATCACCGTATCTCCGCCGGCGTCCACACCGTGGTGGCTCGAGTGGCTGCCCCTTTTCGTGACCATGCTGCTGTTCGCGGGGCTGTGGTATTTTATGATGCGCCAGCAGACCGGCGGCGGCAAGGGCGTGATGAACTTCGGCAAATCGCGAGCGCGCATGAGCGATCCGGCCAAAAACAAGGTCACGTTCGCCAACGTCGCAGGCGCGCAGGAGGAAACGGACGAGCTGCGCGAGGTGGTCGAGTTTCTGAAGGATCCCAAGAGGTTCCAGGAGCTGGGCGCGCGCATTCCCAAGGGCGTGCTGCTCGTCGGCCCGCCGGGCACCGGCAAGACGC
>JAFZRB010000052.1 GCA_017620115.1 Clostridia bacterium
CAGGGACTGAACGTGAACACGCGCGTGAACAAATCGAAGTGGCCGGGCATCCAGCGCGTGAAGCAGTACCTGGAGCCTCATCCCTGCTGGGATGTGAAGCGATGGCCGGACGGCAAGCCCCGCCTGTTCATCTTCCGCACCTGCCCGATGATGATCCGTGAGATCAAGAAGTATCGCTGGAAGGAAGACGAGGACGAACCCGTGAAGCGCGACGACCACGCAATGGACGAGCTGCGCTATTACCTGATGAGCCGCCCCGCGCCGCAGGAGAGCCGCCGCCCGGAGGAGTCGGCGGTGGTGAAGCATAAAAAGAGGCTGGCGGCCAGGCGAAGGCGGTCGGCGGCGGGAGAACACATGCGCATTTGAAACTGACGAGGTGAATCAACATGAACGAATTGGAACTGACAAACAGCGCGGCGCGGCTGAAGGCGGACGGCTTTCCCATGCCGCTGCCGCCGCAGCCGCCCGAATGGCAGGCGCTGGCCTCGGACATCGAGGCGGAATACCGGCGCAGGCGGCATGAGCGCCGCGCGCTGGAACTGAAATGGCGGCTCAACCAGCGATTCCTGGCCGGGGATCAGTATTGCGATGTCGTCGGGGAGGCGGGAGAGATCGTGGAAGGCGCGGATCGGGCCGGGCAGGCGGTGTACAACATGATCGCGCCGATCGAGGAGACCAGGCTCTCGAAGCTGCGGCGCGCGCTGCCCGGCCTCACCGTGCGGCCCCAGACCGACGAAGCGGCCGACGTGACCGCGGCGCGCACCGCCACCAAGCTGCTCAAGAGCGCCTTCGACGCCCACAACATGCCCGCGCTGCAGATGGAAGCCGCGCGCTGGGCCGAGCTGTGCGGCTGCGCGTTCTACAAGAGCGTCTGGGATCCAGGCGCCGGGCTGCCGCTGGGCGAGCTGGATGACGGCACGCCCGTCCGGGAGGGCGATATCGCCGTGTCCGTCGCCCCGGCCTACGAGATCTTCCCCGAATGCTGCTGGCGCGACGGCCTGGACAGCCAGAACAGCCTGATTCACGCACGGGTCTACACCGTGCGGGAGATCAGGAATCGCTGGAATGTGGCGCTGCCCGGCCGCACGCTGAACGTCTATGGCGCGGAGAGCGCGCTTCCGCGCGCGGATAGCCTGTTCGCGCAGCCCGAGACGCTGGAGGACGCCGAGCTGGTGCTCGAGTGGTATCAGCGGCCGGACGCGGATTTCCCGCAGGGGCGTCATGTGACCGTGGCCGGCGGGCGGGTGCTGCACGCGGGGCCGCTGCCTTTCCGCAACGGCGCCTGCGGCGGGCGCGATTTCCCCTTCGTGCAGCAGCTGTGCCTGTCGTCGCCCGGCTGCTTTTACGGCGGCACGGTGATCGAGCGGCTGATTCCCCTGCAGCGCGATTACAACGCCGTGATCAACCGCATCAACGAGCACACCGCCCGAATGACGGCCGGCAACATCCTGGCCGAGCAGGGCTCTCTGGTGAATGAAGCGCTGCTGGACGAGGGCTTCCAGCCTGGCACGGTGATCGAGTACCGCGCCGGCGCGACGCCGCCGAGCTGGCTGCGCGTGAGCGAGGTGCCCGCTACGCTGCTCGAGCGGCTGGCGCTGCTGCGGCGCGATTTCAACGAGATTTCCGGCGTTTCGGAGATGGCGCGCGCCTCGACGGTGTCCGGGCAGGTGTCCTCCGGCATCGCGCTCGACATCCTGCGCGAACAGGACGACACCCGCATCGCCCTCACGGGCGAGCACATCCGCCGCGCCATCCGCCAGCTGGGGCGGCAGTGGGTGCGGCTCCTGCGGCAGTTTGCCGTCGCCCCGCGCATCACGCGTACGGCGGGCGAGGATGCGGGCGACATGGCGCTGTTCATCTGGTCGGGCAGCGACCTGAGCAGCGACGACATCGCCGTGGACACCGACAACGAGCTGGCCTCGACGCCCGCCCAGCGCCGCCAGCTGGCGCTCGACCTGCTCAACGCCGGGCTGTTCCTCGATCCGGACACGCATCAGCTCTCGCGCGAGAATCGGGCCAGGCTGATGGAGATCTTCCAGTTCGGCCACTGGGAGAGCGCCATGGCCGTGGACGAACTGCAGCAGCTGCGCGCGCGGCGCGAACAGCTCGAGCTGCTGGGCGGCGCGCTGCCGCGGCTGATGAGCGTGGACAGCCACGCGCTGCATATCGCCGAGCACACGCGCTTCGCGCTTGGCGCGGAGTTCCGCCGCATGCAGCAGGAGCGGCCCGCCCTCGCGCAGGCGCTGCTGCTCCACATCGCGGGCCATCGCGCGCTGATGGGCCCAAACACGACTCAATTATAATGTAGGAGGAAAAAACGATGAATCAGTATCTTACCCCGGAACAGCGCGCCCGGTTCGAGCGGGAGCTCGCCGGCGCATCCCTCACGGACGAACAGAAGCAGGCCGCGTTCGAGCAGGGCCAGGACATGGCCCGCGCCGACCTCTCGGACGAAGCGCCGGACAGCGACGCGGCCGTGCTGGAGGGCAGCGGCTTCGATTCCGTGAGCGCGCTACTGGAGGCTTATCAGGCCAGCCAAGCGCGTCTGAACGAAGCGACCGAGGCGCTCAGGCGGTTGAACGCGCTCGTCCGCGTCCTGGAGAACGGCAACGCGCTTGAGCCCGAAAAGCCCGAGGAACGCACGGTCCGCGTCCAGAAGGCATGGAAGGGCAGCGCCGCCGGTATGCGCGATCTGGAAGCCCTGTTGCCCGAGATCGCCGAATACATTCTGGCGCATCCCGAATACTCCATTGAGGAAGACGGACTTGAGCGCGCCTATAACGCCGTGCGCGCCGCCAAATACCGCAGCGACGAGGAGCTGCTGGGCGATCCGGAGAGCGTGAAGCGCCTGGCCGCCGATCCGCGCGTGAGGAACGCCGTGCTGGTGGCGCATCTCGCCGAGGTCTACAAGTCCGGCCGCGAGCTGCCCGCTTTCATCGCCGACGGCGGCAGCATTCCCGCCGCGGCCGGCAAGAGCGAAGGCGGCATGCAGCAGGCGAAGGCGAAGCTGGAGGCTCTGCTGAAAAAGTAGAAGCAATCCGACACAACAGAACAACCGACAAAATAAGGAGGAAAACAACAATGGTCAACATGAATACCGTGAGCAGCGCTCTGAAGAATTTCTACATCATGCCGCTGCGCGAGGACATCAACCTGAAGGCCGACGCCTTCGCCAGCCGCGTCATGCGCACCGAGAGCAACATCGTGGGCTACAACAAGATCGTGCGCGCGGCGATCGTCGGCGCGAACGGAGGCGCCGGCGCCGGCTCGGAAAACGGCGCGCTGCCCGCTTCCGGCGAGAATCAGTATGTGAACCTGGAAAGCGACACCAAGAACCTGTACGGCACGCTGGAGATTTCCGACAAGATTGTCCGCTCCGCCACCGGAGAGAACCCCGGCGCGTTCGTCAACATCCTCCAGCAGGAGATGGACACGCTGACCCGCACGCTCAAGTGGAACCTGGCCCGCCAGATGTATGGCGACGGCTCCGGCAAGCTGGCCGTGCTGGGCGCCGCCTCGAACAGCAGCGCCGTTACGGTGTCCTCGTCCACGCAGTACGTGCTGCCCGGCCTGAAGGTCGATCTCTACGCCGCCAATGGCACGGCCATCTCGCAGGGCCTGCGCGTGCTGGACGTCAATCACCTCACCGGCGCGATCCGCCTGAGCGCCAACGTCACCTGCAGCGCCAACGCCTACCTCACCGTTCAGGGGAGCGCGGGCTATGAACTCACCGGCCTGGGCAAGCTGTTTGACGGCGGCAGCGGCAATCTGTACGGCCTGGCCCGCAGCGATTACAGCTGGATGAATCCTTATATCAAGGCCTCGTTCGGCGCGGTCAGCGAGAGCGGCCTGCAGAAGGTCATCGACCATCTGGAGGACAGCTACAACGTGACCGTCGACCACATCAACTGCGGCAGCGACGCCTATGGCCATTACCTCGAGCTGATGAACCAGCGCCGCGCCATCTGCGACGCCACCGTTCTGGAGGGCGGCCACAGGGCGCTCACCTTCAACGGCATCCCGCTCACCCGCAGCAAGTTCATGCCCGCGGCTTCCATCGACCTGTACGACACCAGCCTGTTCACGCTCGACCAGGTGGCCGACTGGGAGTGGATCGAAGGCGAGACGCGCCAGGTGCTGCACCAGAAGCCCGGCTATCCCACCTACACGGCGACCATCGCCAAGTACTGCGACCTCATGTGCGCGCTGCCGGGCGGCATCGCCCGCCTGAACGGCGTGGCCGCGCCCGAGCCCAAGGCCGTGCTGGTCACGAACGCCTGACCGCGCCGGCGGCGCGGCGAAAGGAGGTGATGCCCGTGATCTGCCGCGAAGGAGAATACGCTCCG
The DNA here is from genome assembly GCA_017620115.1 of Clostridia bacterium. GTDB lineage: Bacteria > Bacillota > Clostridia > Christensenellales > Aristaeellaceae > Firm-10. Next base: position 4,347 of record JAFZRB010000052.1, read on the forward strand.
AACCGGATCCCCGTTCTTTCCAACGCGACGGATATTCCGGCGCGGCTGAAGGCGCTGCGGGCGAGCTGGTTTGTGATGTTCAACACGCGCTCGCAACGCTTTGAGATTCACGACGCGGCGCAGCCCGAAGGCACGCTGGCCTGCGCGCTGCCCTTCGACGCGCTGGACGCGCGCGCCATCGAATACGCGCGCCGGTATCGCGTCGCGCGGCTGGAGGAAACGGCGCGGGAGGTAGAGGCCTTCAACGAGCGCCTTGAGCGGGAGGCCCGGCGCGATTATCTGAACCGCGCCGCCGACAAAACGCGCGAGGTGCTCAACTATCTCAGAAACAAGGCGGATACCGACGCCATACCAAAGGAGCTGATTGAATCATGACACTGAACGGCCTTTGCGAAATGGCCGCGCGCCTGGCTGACCGGAGCGACGAGTTCGTGAAAACCATCGATAAAAACGGCAACAGCGTCTACCAGGGCGAGGCGCGCATACTCTTCAGGCTGTTCCGCGACGCCATCAACGAGGCTTACGGCGAAATCGCCCGCGCCGGGCTGATGCCGGGACGCTTTCTGCCGGTCACCATGCCGGAGGGCGGCGAACTGAATCTGGACGAGGTCGCGCCGCAGGCGGCGGCGCTGCAGGGCGTGTGGTCGAACGACCGCGCCAGGCAGTACGCCCATCGCTTCGTATCGCGCTTTACCGTGCGCGTGCCGGAAGCGAAGCCCGGCGAGCAGATTCTTTTGCATATCCATGAGATCCCCGCCCCGCTGGTCGCCGAAACGGACGAGCCCATCTTCTCCGAGGCGGCCGCGGAGCCGATGATCTACGTCTCGCTGGCCATCGCCCGGCTGTGGCAGGCGGAACGGCGGCTGGCGGCGGCGCAGACCTGGATGAATGAATACTACCGGCTGCTGCGCGGCGTGCGCTCCACAGCGGGTCACGCCGCGGCGCGCCGCTTTCCGCGGCCCTGGTTCCGCTGACGGGGAGGGATGGCAATGGCTTATTCAACCTACAGGATCGCGGCGTTCCAGGGCGTGGACCAAAGCCATGGTTTTCACGGCGAGCCGGGCACTTCGCCTGACGCGCTGAACATGATCTGCCGCGGAGGCGCGCTTATGACAGCGCGCGCCTCCGCGGCGCAGACGCCCCGGCCCCCGGCGGGCTGCGTGCGGCTGTTTCAGGGCTTTTTCCGCGATGAAAACGGCGCGGACGCCACGGTTCTGCTGGCGGCCGGGGGCGGCTCGGTCTA
>JAFZRB010000416.1 GCA_017620115.1 Clostridia bacterium
CGCCGCCAGAGCCCACGCGCTCAGCGCGCGGGAGGCCACGAAACCCATGCTGATCAGCGGCCCGTCGGCCGTCCTCGCCTCGGAGAGCAGGCCCGCCGTCAGCAGCAGGTAGCTGCAGCAGCTCATTGCTGCGAACGCGCCGATATGGCTGTCCTTGAGGATCTCCAGCCGCTTTTCCTTCGGCTGCCAGGAGGCCAACGCGTCGGCGGTGTCCATGAAGCCGTCCATGTGGATGCCCCCGGTCACCAGCAGCGGAATCAGCGCGCCGAAGGCCCCGCGCAGCGTCGGCCCCGCCTGAAGCCGGTCGCAGAGAGCCAGCCACAGCCACAGCGCCGCGCCGATCACGGCTCCGACCAGCGGGAAGAACCACATGGCGTATTTCCGATTCTCCTCCGACCATTCCACCTGCGGCATGGGAATGCGGGAATAGGTTGAAAAAGCGATGGCGAGCGAGCGCATCAGACGCATGGGCGTTCCCCCTTCAGCGGCACGGGTATGGAATAAACGACCTCCGCCGCGTAATCGGCCATGGCCGCCGCGGCGGCGTTGATTTGCGCCAGGCGGCGCAGGTAGTCCCGCGTGGACGCGGGGTAGACGACGCCGTCCGCGAACACGTCGTTGGTCACGATTACCAGGTTTGCGCACTTCGCCGCCAGCGCGCGCAGCGCGGGCACGACGCGCTCCGGGTCGCCGCCGTCGAACATCTCGTTCGCCAGCAGGTTCGGGATATCCTCCAGCAACACGGTGCCACCCGCCTCGATGGCCGCGCCGGCCAGGTTTTTCGGGCATTCGACGGTCCGGAAACCTTTATCGGCCCGCTGCGCGCGGTGCCGGGCCACGCGGCGCTCTGATTCCTCGTCGTACACCTGCATGGTGGCGACGTATACGCGCCGCTCCGCCGGCATCGCGGCGACGATCCGCTCGGCGTAGGTGGATTTGCCGCAGCCGCTGCCGCCCGTGAGAAAAACGATCATCGCGCGCCTCCCTGCGGCGTGTAAGCCGCCATGCCCAGTCCGGCGAAGGTGTGCGAACCGGCGTAAACGGCCAGCGCCATGTCCAGAAGCGGCATGAGCATGACCGCGCCGGTGCCCTCGCCCAGCGCCATGCCGCCGTGGATGACGGGCCGCAGCCCCAGTTCGTCCATGATGCGCGGGGCGGCCTGCTCGCCGCTCATGTGGGATGGCAGCATGTACGCCTTCGCCGCGGGACACAGCCGCGCGGCGACGAGCGCCGCCGCCGCGGAGATCACGCCGTCGATCACCACCGGCACGCGGTGCGTCATGCCGCCCAGAAACGCGCCCGCCATGGCCGCGATCTCGAAGCCGCCCAGCTTCGCGAGCGCGTCGAGGGGATCGCCTCTGTCCGGCGCGTTCACATCGAGCGCGCGGCGCACGGCCGCGCGCTTGCGAAGCAGGCCCTCGTCCGACAACCCCGCGCCGCGGCCCACGGTCTCCTCCGGCGCCGCGTCCAGCAGCGCGCAGCACAGCGCGGCGCTGGCGGTGGTGTTGCCGATGCCCATTTCGCCCGTGACGATCAGACGATAGCCGCGCGCGGCCATCTCGCCCGCGAGATCGACGCCCGCCTGCACGGCCCGCTCGGCTTCGCCGCGCGTCAGGGCCGGGCCTGCCGCCATGTTCCGCGTGCCGCGGGCGACGGCGCGGCGGATCACGGCGGGATGCGGCGCGTCGTGCGCCATGCCCATGTCGACGGCGAACACATCCGCGCGGGCGGCGCGCGCCATCAGGTTCACGTTCGCGCCGCCGGCCGCCACGGACTGCGCCACCAGCGCGGTCACCTCCTGGCCCGACTGCGTCACGCCCTCGGCCACCACGCCGTGGTCGGCGCAGAACACCAGCGCGCAGCGCGGCGTGAGGCTCACGTTCGCCGTGCGCTGAACGCCGGCGATTTTTACGAGCATGTCCTCAAACCGGCCCAGCGAATCGAGCGGCTTGGCCACGGCGTTCCAGCGGGCGCGTGCCTCCCGCATCGCCGCCTCGTCCGGGCGGCTGATTTCATAGCTCAGCATGTCTCTCCTCATCCGATCAGTAAGCCCAGCGCGGCGATAACGGCCAGCGCGATCAGGCTCGTTCCGTACAGCAGGCGGTTGGCCCTGGCGATATCAGCCCGCCCGGCGGGGCGGTCGGGATCGCCGATGGTGGGTTTCTCGACGGGTTTACCGAAATAGGTGTGCGTGCCGCCCAGCTGAATGTGCAGCGCGCCCGCGGCCGCGGCCTCGCTCCAGGCGCAGTTGGGGCTTTTGTGGTTGGCGTGGTCGCGCTTCACGACGCGCCAGGCGTTCTTCGCGTCCAGGCGCGCGAACCAGGCCGCGGCGCACATGAGGATCGCCGTCAGCCGCGCGGGCAGGTAGTTCAGCGCGTCGTCCAGCCGCGCGCTCGACCAGCCGATGTCGCGGTACTTCTCGTCCATGTAGCCCACCATGGAATCCAGCGTGCTGGCCGCCTTGAAAGCCCACAGCAGCGCGGGCCCGCCGAGCGCGGCATAGATCATCGGCGAGATCACGCCGTCGGTGGTGTTCTCCGCAACGGTCTCGACCGTCGCCTTGACCACTTCTTCCTCGCTGAGCGCGTCCGTATCGCGCCCCACGATGCGGGCCACCTGCCTGCGTCCGGCCTCCAGGCCGTTCGAGAGCGCCCTTTCGACGCCGCGCGCCTCCCGCGCCATGCTGGTCACGGCGACGCCCATCCAGTCCAGCAGCGCCATGACGGCCAGCCGCGGCCAGCGGCCGAAAAGCCCCGCCAGCGCGACGAGCGCCCACGCGGCCGCCGCCGTTATGAGCACCGTGGAGGCGGTGAGAAGCACGGCGCTTTTCCGCAGGTTTCCGCCGCGCCTCCGCAGCCGCGCCTCCATGAACGATATGTATTTTCCGATGAGGCGCACCGGGTGATACAGCCACTCCGGATCGCCCAGCAGCAGATCGAGGCCGAAGCCCAACAGCAGCGCGAGTATCATATCGGGCATATCAAACAACTCCCATGAACGCGATCGATCAGACCAGCGAAGCGCGCGGCGTCCTTCGCCCGCTCCGGCGGATTCCCGGGCGCGGGTTTTGCCGGGAAATCCAGCCGCTCTACCGCATGCAGCCGGGCGCGACCGTCACCATTCCACGCCCTTGCGCGCGGGCAGCCCTTCGGCGGCGTAGGGGTGCTTCTCGGCCATGATGCGGCTGAGATAGTCCGCCCGCTCCGCCAGCCATGCCGGCACGCTGCGGCCGGTGACCACGGTCTCGCCGCTTGCCAGCGCGGCGTCGATGAGCCGCCGCGCCTCGGTTTCGTCCACGAGGTTCAGCGCCAGCGCCATGCCCAGCTCGTCCAGCACGACGGTCGCCGGCTGCCAGTCGGCGATTTTTTCCGCCGCCCGGCGCGCGAACGTCGTCTGCTGCGCGCGCGTGAGGCTCAGCTCATCCTCGCTCATGCGAAAGGTGAAGCCCTTCACGGGCTCCGCCGTGATCGTCACGGCGTTCTCAAACGTTCTGAGCGCCGCCAGCTCGCCCGAATTGCCCTTTTTCATAAACTGCGCCACCAGAACGCGGTTCCCGTGTCCCAGGCTGCGCAGAGCCAGCCCCATGGCGGCGGTGGTCTTGCCCTTGCCCTCGCCGGCGTACACGTGCAGCTTGTTCATACTCATCCGCTCCTCCCAAACGCGGCAGCGCGAAAAAGAAGCGCCCGCATTCACATGGAATGGGACGCGTACGCTCAACAAACCCGCGCGGGCAAACGCCTGCGCGCAGGCTGAGGCCGTCCTTCTCCCCTGCCCAAGAAATCAAAGCCTTCGCAAAGGGGGCAGGTCTCCTGGCTTATGGCGCGGTAAAAACCGCGGCCCGTGCGCCTTCTCGAGCGACGCTCAATGGCATGTGCGCAGGCTCTGCGCCAATCACAGTAATGGCTGTTGCGCCGGTTTTTCACCGGCTTCCCTTTTCACCCGGGCGGCGTTCGCGCCCCCGGACACCCCCACTGCGTATGAAATTACAGCCTCATTATACTATATTACCGCCCCGAATGCAACGGCAATGTCGTCGGCCCAGGGCGCCATCATTTACTCTTCTTGTAACGGAAAACACCTCAGACGCTTCGCTAGGCTATCGCCAGTCTGCTTCGCAGACAGCTTCCCCTCCAGGGGAAGCCAAAACATGGCGCTTATTCAAGCCTTCTCCTTGAGGAGAAGGTGGATTTTCATAGGAATTGCTTGCAATTCCTATGAAAAGACAGATGAGGTGGCTTTAAACGCTGCATTTGCAAAGTAAATGATGTCGCCCTGGTCGTCGGCCTGAGCCGTGAGTCCGTCGTTATTCCTTCACGGGACACACGCACACCGCGCCGGGCAGCGGCAGCTCGTCGCCGATCTGGCAGACTTCGTTGCCGGCGTTCGTGTACTCCTCGTCGAGGTACGTGTAGCCGACGATGGGCGTCAGCCGTTCCTCGAAGACGGAGCCGGTGAAGAGCCTGCCCGAAGGCGCGCGCTTTTTCCGCGGCGCCGGTTTACCCTGCGGCTTGGCCAGGATCAGCCGGATATCGCCGCTGTTCTGGTTGGCCACGAGGAAGAGCCCCTCGTCCAGCAGCACGAAATCGCGCGGGAACGCGCCGAACGACGAGAACGTGCGCTCCAGCGCCAGCGTGCCGCCCATGCGGATCTCGAATTCCGCGATGCAGTCGTTGCGGCGGTTGGAGACGTACAGCCGGTCGCCCAGCGTGCGGATGGCCGCCACTGCGTCCTCGTCGCCGCAGCCCTCCATCATGGTGGAGACGGTCTGCTCCAGCTGCCAGCCTGCGGAGGTGTTCCGGAATACGCTCACCGCGCCGCCCAGCTCGTGCGCCACGTACATCATGTCCTCGCGGAACACAAGGTGCCTCGGCCCCATGCCCGAAGGCGCGTCCACGCGCTCGTCGAGGGTGAGAAGGCCGGTTTCCGCGTCCTGCTTATAGATCATCACGGCGTCGATCCCCAGATCCACGGCGTACAGCCGCCCGTCCTTCGGGTGAAACTGCGTGAAGTGGACGTGCGCGCAGTTCTGCTGCGGTTTGGGGCCGCTGCCTTCATGCTGTATGAGCTGGACGCGCTTTCCGATCCTGCCGTCCGAAACGGGGAACACGGTGAGCCTGCCGTCGCCGTAGCTGGCGGCGTAGAGGAACCGCTCGTCGGGACTGAGGGTGAGGTGGCAGACCGAATGGCCCGCCGTGGAGTGCATGGAGGTGAGCCGCAGGGCGCCTTCTGCGACGTTAAAGGTGGCCACGGAGCCGCCCTCCTCGCCGTCCGACGGGCTGGAGGAGGTGGCGAACAGCGTCTTCTGGTCGGCGGAGAGGATGAGCCAGGTGGGGTTCTCGATCCTGGTGTCGGCGTTCTGGATGAAGCGCAGCCCGTCCTTCGTCAGTTCGCATTCGCACACGCCGGGCCCGCCGAGGTTGGTGTAATCGCCCACATAGAATTTCATGGATGATGCCTCCTGTCTGTCAGCGAAAGGGATTCGTCACATCGTCACGACCGGAATGCCCCGCCGCTCGAACGGTTCCGGGTCGATCATGACCGGCCGGTTCACGTCGAATTCCGGCGCGTAGGTCATGCCCGCCATGGCGTATTTCGCGCCGGCGGTCTTGTGGTAGGGCAGGAATTCCACGCGCACGAGCGCCTTCGCGCCCTCGACGCGCGCGGCCACGGCCTCGAAGTGCTCCGTGCTGTCGTTCACGCCGGGGATCAGCGGCATGCGGATGATGAAGGGCGTCTCGCCCGCGCGCAGCATGCCGGCATGGCGCAGTATGGGCGCGTTGTCCACGCCGGTGAAATGCCGGTGCTTTTCCGGGTCGGTGAGCTTGATGTCCATCATGACGAGGTCCATCGTCTCCATGACCTCGCGGAACACCGCGTCCGGCGCGTAGCCGCTGGTCTCGACGGCGCAGTGAACGCCGTCCAGAAGGGACACGGTCTCCTTCACGAAGGGCCACTGCATCAGCGGTTCCCCGCCGGAAAACGTGAACCCGCCGCCGCTCTCCTCCAGCAGGCCCCGGCCGCGCAGCAGCTTCTTAGCCAGCGCCTCGGGCGTCATTCTCGCGCCCGCGATGCGCCGCAGGCCCTGTTTGCACCAGGGTATGCACGCCCCGCACGCCGTGCAATGGCCGGGGGTGGGGCAGTGCTTCAGGCACTCGCCGCAGCGCAGACAGCTGGTGGGGCTCACGGTAAGCTGCGGCTCGGGGCTGAGCCCTTCCGGATTGTGGCACCACTGGCAGCGCAGGGGACAGCCCTTCATGAACACCGTCGTGCGGATGCCAGGGCCGTCGAACACGGCGAATTCCTTGATGTCGAAGATGACGCCCGCGCTCATGCGTCCACCATCAGCTCGACGCGCTGTATGATATGATCCTGATAGCATTTGTCCAGCTCCACGAAGTAGCCGCTCAAGCCCCACACGCGTACGATGAGGTTGCGGTGGTTTTCCGGGTGCGCCTGGGCGTCCAGCAGCCGGTCCCGGTTGACGGTATTCAGCTGCAGCTGGTGCCCGCCCCG